>JAHHIL010000032.1 GCA_019358975.1 Trichocoleus desertorum ATA4-8-CV12 | reverse complement strand
AGGACTTGCAGCAATGCAACTAGGGTAGGGCATACCCGAAGTAACGCTTGGGGAGAATCCCACCTCTGGCCTAGATGACGCAAGGACTCTAGGTTAAGTGGTTTCGTAGAGCCAAGAATCCCACGTGTTTTAGCCGTGGGAGTGTCAAAACAGCCAACTTAGATGTGGTGCGAGTAGATGCCCAATTACCCGATCTAGCTCAATACCTCAGTTTGCCTGTCAAGGAGCGTCGTAACAGTGCCTCTGAAGCTGAAGTAGCTGCTACTTTGCGCACCCTAACTCAACGAGATTCGCTCAATATCTTGTCTTACACTTTGTTCGATCGCCAAGGTCGCGGTGTGCTTGATACCAATCTGGGGAGTGTGGGGCGCAACCAGACCAATGATGACTATGTGCGGCAACCTTTACAAACTGGATTTCCTTACGCTTCGCCCATGCGGTTGGGCCGCGATAATTTTGTCAGCCTCTACTTCAGTAGCCCGGTACGCAACACTAAGGGTGCGATTGTCGGTCTGCTGGTAGTGCGCTACAACGCGGCAGCCATCCAACAACTAGTGGGGCAAAATAACGGGTTGGCAGGGGCTCGATCTTTTGCAGTTTTGCTGGATGAAAACCACATTCGCCTCGCTCATGGCATTGCCCCGGAATTGGTATTTAAGTCTGTGGTTCCCCTATCTACAGATAAGCTTGAAACCTTGATGCAAGAAGGGCGTTTGCCCAAGCGACCCGCTACAGAACTGGCTACCGACTTACCTGCCCTTGAGCGAGGACTGAATCAGATCACCTGTAAAGCAGTGAGAACCTGTCCTCCAGCCTATTTCACTACAGAACTGACCGCAGTGAATCATCAGCTCAGTGCGGTTGCAGCGGTGCGGCTCAGAACTCAACCTTGGTTTGTCATTTTCGCACAGCCCCAGAGTATTTTTTTGGCACCCATCTATGCTCAAGTGCGAGTGGCGCAGAGGTTAGCAATTTTGATCGCGATCGCCGTTGTGGCTATGGCGATCGCAATGGCTCAATGGTTGGCCAAACCTCTAGTCCATTTAGCGCAACGAGTGGCTCAGTTTACCTCAGGTCAGCTTAACGCCCGCGTCCAAGTCACCTCTAAAGATGAAATCGGTAGCCTCGCGACTAACTTCAATGCAATGGCAGAGCAAGTGGGTAAACTTCTGCAAGGGCTGGAAGACCGCACCCACGAGCTAGAGGCGAGCCAGCATGTCACGTTTGCCGTCAGCGAGCTATCAAAAGCGATTCTCGATCCTGAGTTGCTTTTGCAAGAAGCAGTGACATTGCTGCAAACTCGTTTCAACTTGCACCACGTTCAGATTTATCTTTTGGAGCCGAACACACAACAACTGAGTCGGCAAGCGGGGGCGAGTGGAGCTGATGGGTCTTGGTCTGCTCATCGTGAGATTAGTATTGCTTTAGATTGTTCAGATAGCTTGGTCGCTCGTGCGGCTCGGAGTCAGCAGTTGGCGGTTGCGGAATCTAGAGCCCGTGAAACCTGCACCGGAGCCAGTGCTACCCCGTTGTTAATGGGTGCGGAAGCCGCCGTTCCACTCGTCGCTCGTGGGAGCCTACTTGGTATTCTCAATATTCAAGATGCTTATGCGGATCACTTTAGCGCCATCGATCTCGACACCTTCAAAACCCTGGCAGGTCAAATTGCGATCGCGCTAGAAAACGCCCAGCTATTCGGTCAAATTCAGAAAACAGAAGAACGCTTTCGTCGCATTTTTGAGGATGCTCCCATTGGCATGGCGATCGCCAGCTTGGAAGACGAACGCTTAGTCCAAGTGAACAAGGCATTCTGCAAAATGCTGATGTATGAAGCCGAGGATTTGACCCAGCGTTCATTTGCGGAAATTACTCACCCCTCCGACCTCAACAAAGACTTGCGCTTGTTTGAGCAGATGGTGACTGGGGCGATCGCGAGTTATCAAATCGAGAAGCGCTACCTGAAGCAGACTCAAGAAGTTGTTTGGGCCAACCTCACTGCTACCTTAATTCGAGACCAGCAAGGCAGTGCCTGCTATAGCCTCGGCATGATTGAGAACATCACAGAGCGCAAACGAGCTGAAGCAGCTTTGCGGCAGTCAGAAGCGCAATATCGCGAGAAAGTTCAGCAACTTCAGCAAGCTTTACAGGAGCTACAGCAAACTCAGGCCCAACTCGTACAAAGCGAGAAAATGTCGAGTTTGGGTCAACTGGTGGCAGGCGTTGCCCACGAAATTAATAACCCGATTAACTTTATCTACGGCAACCTAACTCATGCCAAGCAATATCTTCAAGAGCTGTTTCAACTGCTCCACCTGTACCAAAGCCACTATCCTCGACCTGTCCCAGTTATTGAAGCCACTATCCAAGAAATAGACTTGGAGTTTTTGGGCGAAGACTTTACTCGAATTCTCGCTTCTATGCAGGTGGGAGCCGAGCGGATTCGTCAGATTGTCCTCTCCCTAAGAAATTTCTCTCGGCTAGACGAAGCGGAAATGAAGCCAGTAGATATTCATCAAGGCTTAGACAACACCTTGGTAATATTGCAGAATCAACTGAGGCCTAGACCAGGCTATCTAGGCATTGAGGTGATTAAAGAATACGGGGAGTTGCCTTCGATCAACTGCTACGCGGGCCAATTGAACCAAGTATTCATGAACCTGCTGGCAAATGCGATCGATGCCCTAGAAAACCGCCGTGAAACTGAGCTTCTAAACGATAGGCTAACTCTAGACTCTCCCACACCACTCCCCACAATCTGGATTAGCACGGCTATCATTGCGCCCGATCAAGTCATGATTCGCATTGTGGACAATGGCCCAGGTATGACGGAGTCAACTCAAAAGCGGCTATTTGATCCTTTTTTTACGACCAAAGCGGTGGGCAAAGGGACAGGATTGGGATTGTCAATTAGCTATCAGATTGTCGTAGAGAAGCATCAAGGGCAGTTGCGTTGTGTTTCTACGCTAGGAGACGGGGCAGAATTCATCGTGCAAATTCCGATTCAGCAGCGTCCTAGATTAAAGCATTAACTTTTGTTAAAAAACTGAATTTCAGATGGCTCAAACAAGCTTTTGTGACACTTGAAAGTGAGAAATTTGAACTAATATCTTTGGGATATTTTTAATATTTAAGTATTTTGAATGGTTAAATATTTCTCAGCTAATTCTCAGCTAATTCTAATTTAATCCTGGCTGCTGCTAAAACACCTGATTTATTGATTGCATCAGCTGATATTGATAGGGAATTTAACTAGGCCTGTTGCTGAATTCGTGGCTGATAAGAGTGTGCCTTTTGGAAAGTGTTGCCAGTACAGCGATCCCCCGATTTAGAGCGGATCAGGGTTCTAAAACCTGTAATTTGTTGTCTGCTTTTTTGCCTCTTGTGGCTGACCAGTTACTCAACTTCTACTTCTTGAGTGGGAGTTAGATCAACGAGTAGGTTACAGCTATAGAGCGATTCGATTCTGACTGCTATCTCCTAATCTATTAAGTATCGGTGCCATCTAAACCGAACAGTATTCAAACCTTGAAGCGTTTCTTAAAGCTTCTACAGACACTATCAAGAGAAAAGGAATTTAATCATGAAAGCTGCTGCTCTATCTAAGTTTATCGGTGCTGGTGTGCTTAGCCTTAGCCTAGCCACTCTCCCTTTGACCGTGCCTGCTTCTGCTCAAACCGAGGCTGGTACTACAGGTACAACAGGTACAGATACTACTGCTACTTATAACAACACAAACACCGCTGCTGAAGGCGATCGCGACTTTGACTGGGGTTGGTTGGGTCTACTCGGTCTGATTGGTTTGGCTGGTTTAACCAAGAAGAGCCATGAAGAGCCCACTCGCTATCGTGAACCCGAAGAAGTGAGTCGCACTGGGAATCGCTACTAATTCGTATTGTCGTAGTTGGCGTTTGACGCTTTCCTAGGGCCAGAGAAGGTCTGGAACTTGAAGGCTCTGTCCTTCTCTGCCCCTCTCATTAAAGCTTTTTCGGACGTTCGCTCCTCACATCGCTTCTCACAAACGTCTTATTCGATTATTTAATTGCTTCGTTGCATTGCACCCTTTCGCTAGAAGTATTCAGAGGAATTTTGACTATGAAACGGACGACTCTATCTAAGTTGGTTGGTGCTGGCGTTCTGGCTGCTAGCCTTGCGGTTGTCCCCTTGAGTCTCCCTAGCCATGCCCAAACTGATGGCAACCCCAACAATAACCCCACGATTGACACAACCCCCTTTCAGGAAACCAAGAACGACAACAATAACTTGGGTTGGCTTGGCCTGATCGGTCTTTTAGGGTTAGCTAATCTCTTCCGGAAGCCCAAGGAAAACGTTCGCCACCAAGAGCCTGATGTTGTCAGCCGCACTGGTTACAGAGAGTAAGCGATCGCCCAATTCCTAGGATTTCTGTTTACGTAAATCTCCCTTCCCCCTCGTCATGTTCTGGCCTTACCGGATGATGGCGAGGGATTTGTTATAGGGCTACTCGGCCCAATTTTTGGCTCTGGATAAGGCTTTTTGCCAAGTGACAAAGTTTTCTAGCGCTGCTGTGGCTGTTCTGGGTTCAAATACGCGGTCGTGTTGGCGGTTGTGGACGAGGGCCGCGTAGTCTTGCCAAAAACCAGAGGCTAAACCTGCCGCAAAGGCTACACCTTGCACCGTCACATCTCGGACGACGGGCCGCTCCACTGGAATCCCCAACACATCGGCTTGAAACTGCATTAAGAAATTGTTGTCGCAGGCTCCCCCATCCACTTTGAGCCGCTGCACCTTGGCACTGCTACAAGCATCAACTGCCTGCACTACTTCTTTGACTTGGTAGGCGATCGCCTCTAAGACTGAACGCACTAAATGCTCTCGTTGCACTCCCCCAGTGATACCCAGGAAAGCCCCACGGGCGCTCATATCCCAGTGCGGTGCCCCTAAACCGCTAAAAGCAGGCACAAAGTAAACGCCGCCATTATCCGCGACTTGGGTGGCTATGGCTTCTGTTTCAGCCGCAGTTTGAATCAGCTTCAGTCCATCTCGTAGCCACTGAATGCAGGCTCCACTAGTAAACATGCTGCCTTCGAGCGCATACCCAACTTCCGATGTGCCATTGTCGCCAGAACGAGTCCAGGCTACCGTCGAAACCAATTGCCCTGGCGATCGCATGATCTCGGTTCCTGTATGAGCGACCAGAAAGCAACCTGTGCCGTAAGTGCACTTGATTAAACCCGCGCGATCGCAACCGTGGCCGAACAAAGCTGCTTGTTGATCGCCTAGGATGGCGGTGACTGGAATTTCGGTTCCGAGTAATTTGGGATCAGTGACCCCAAACGTACCCAAGCTAGGTTGCACTTGGGGTAAGAGATAAGCAGGAATGCCAAAGATATCGAGGAGCTTAGAGTCCCATTGCCGCGATCGCAGGTTAAACAGCATCGTGCGGCTGGCATTACTGTCATCGGTAGCATGGACACGCCCTCCTGTCAGGTTCCATAGCACCCAAGTGTCAATCGTTCCAGCCAAGACCTGATTGAGATCAACCTCTGGCGGCAAATGATCTAACAGCCACCTGATTTTTGTGGCGGAGAAGTATGCATCTATGACTAAACCTGTGCGATCGTAAATTTCGGCGGCGTACCCCTGCTCCTGTAATTGGTTGCAGAAGGGCGCAGTCCGGCGGTCTTGCCACACGATCGCTGGATGCAAAGGTTGCCCAGTAGTTTTATCCCACAGCAAACAAGTCTCTCGCTGGACGGTGAGACCGATCGCGGCAATTTCAGTTGCAGCAATGCCTGCTTGCTGAACGACGCTTTGCATCACCCAGCAGGTATCTTGCCAAATCTGCTGCGGATCATGCTCTAGCCATCCAGGTTGTGGGTAGTACTGGGTCAGTTCTTTGTAAGCTTGCCCCACAATTTTGCCATCGTGGTTAAACAAAAAGGCGCGATTGCCTGTGGTACCCAGGTCTAACGCCAGAATGTAATTTGCGGATGGATTGCTCATGAGTTGCTCGCAGCTGCAAATGAAATTCAGGAAATCTCTTGGGCTTAAGACATCAGCGGCAGCATGACCATAAACTTAGTGCCAATCTCAGGGTTGCTCTCAACGGTGATTCGGCCACCATGTAAGTCTACGCAGCTCTTGACGATCGACAATCCTAGGCCCACACCAGGAATATTACTCGCATTTTTAGCGCGATGAAACGCCTCAAATAGGTGTAACTGGTCAGCCATCGGAATGCCAATGCCTTGATCCTGCACGCTGAAGATTGCGGTTTGAGCATCACAGGTGATCTCAAAGTTCACGTCCTGAGCTTGAGGCGAATATTTAATCGCGTTAGAAAGTAAATTGGTCAGGATATAGCGCAATAGTTTCTCATCGAGGCAAACCAAAGCTTGAGGAATTTGATAGCTCAAGTGCAAGGTGTGGGAGCAGGACGAAGCGCTCTGTATGTCTGCCAACTGTATGTCTGCCAACAGACTGCGGCAAAACTGCTCTAAATCGATGGGAGCAGGATTAAACTGCAATTCGCCACTACTCGCGTTGCTGATAAACAGGATCTCATCAAGCAGATGAGTGATGTGTCGGCTGGCAGCCTGAATTTTCCTAAAATGCTGGTGTTTCTTCTCCTGAGTCATTTTGTGCTCATAGTTCTGCACCAATTCGGTAGAGGAAACGATGACTGTGAGCGGTGTGCGAAACTCATGAGAAACCGTGGTAACGAAACGGGCTCGCAGCTCATTCAGCTCTCGCTCTTTTTCTAAAGCATGGCGAATCTCTTGCTCTGCTTGCTTTTGCTCTGTTACATCTTCAACTGTCCCTACGTGACCGATCAGTTGACCTGTGTCAGCAAACAAAGGAGATGATCGCGTCTGCACCCAGCGCAGTTTGCCATTGGGCAGCTGCAACCGATACTCATCTCCATAGCTATAGCCTTGTTGCGTATGCTCAGCCCAAGCCGCAAAGACGCGATCGCGATCTTCAGAATGCACCCAAGCCATCCAACTAGACTTTAAGCTAGCTTCAGCCGGATTAGCCTCAGCATTATAAGCAGCCAATCGCTGTAAACGGGGATTAACGTAGGTCAGATCTCCTGTCACATCTGCTAAGAAAATGCCTACAGGAGAACAGGCGCTTAAGGAACGAAAGAGCTGCTCACTTTTGTGGAGAGCGACTTTTTCTTGATGTAGGGCAACTTGAATTTGACAACGAAGCGTAATTTCACTCTCCAACTCTTGAATCGTCCGTTTCAGTTCATGAGTGCGTTCCTCAACTCGCAATTCCAGAGTTTGACGGCTGAGTTCTAGGTCTTGGGTGTACTGCTCCACCTGACGAATGAGGTTGTTGAAAGCCGTGGCTAATCGGCCTACTTCATCTTCTGTCATGACTGGAGCTTGCAAGTCAAACCGAGAGTTTTGAGCCGCTTGTTGTGCCACTTGGGTCACAGCCTCAATTGGACGAGCGATCGCTTGGCTAGTTCGCAGAGCTAAAACAATCGCAAGTAGAACTGACAACAACAAGCTGGTGTAAGTAATCAAACTATGTAAGCCTTCGGCTCGGTGCATAGCGATGTCCGCTTTCACTTCTCTGGCATGGACATCGTTAATTAGGAGACTTAGGTCGTCCGAAAAGCTGTCTACCTCTAGGGCAACGTCACTATTAGTAAATGCTAGAAGAGACTGCTGGGCCGCTAAAACATTGGCTGCTGATAAATCAGTGCGATTGAGCTTTTGCAATACCTGATCTAGTTGCTCAGCATAGACTTTAAGGGTGCTGTCATAGTTGCGCAGCCAAGCTTCTAACTCGGCACTCGCTTCACTAAACTGTGCATGAGTTACAACCGCAGACTGCACCTCTGTCATGAGCTGATCAATTGTCTGCACATGCCCTAAAAAATGGGTATGCTCATGCTCAAACTTCTGAGGATTTCTGAGGAGGGGAATCAATTGTTGTTGGTGGCTGCGGGCGGCTAAAATTGCCAAATTCAAGCTACTCAATAGCCTCTCTTCTTGGTGAGCCGCTACCCATTGTTGCTTTGCAGCTCTCGCGTAGGAGTCTCCCAAAAAGTGACCAAACGTAGATCCAACGACTGCCACTCCAATGGCCAGGGCATGAGACCAGCCAATTTTTTGACGGATATTTTTAGCTCGATGCAGGGGCCAACAAGTGAGCAACTCCAGAAAACTAGAGCCCCGTGGAGTGGGATAGTCTGACAGTGGCTCAGCAGATACTCGGCTCTGTAGGGAAGATTTAGGAGGATGACTCATAGAAGCGACGCCGTCTAAAATCCTGCCCTTGAGTTAAAGGCAAATCAACTTAGATGGCTCTATGATGCTTGAGTATGACAAGTAGAGACATCCGCTATCTGCGCAGACTGTCTCAGTCAATTAGACAGAATAATGTAACCCACTAGATAGCAGGTGATAACCGATACAAGCATTTACAGCTATGGGCGATACAAGATTCGAACTTGTAACATCCTGCTTGTAAGGCAGGCGCTCTACCGTTGAGCTAATCGCCCGTGATTTGCGCCCATTCCGTTGGGCACGAGAATTAAATATAGCAGACATTCTTGTTCTTGTTAATATTTTTTGAGATTAATCTTTCGAATTTTTTGGGATTTCTTCGTAATTTACCTTCATGCCCTCTGGTCGAACTCACGATCGCATCACCCTCTGGAGCTTGCCGCTAGTAGCAGGGCTGACCTATGGACAAACTCGCAGTAGTAGCCTCACCTTAATCGTGGCAGGTGGGTTTTTGTTTGGAGGCCTGATGTTTGGTCCTGATCTCGATATTTATTCTCGCCAATATCAACGGTGGGGTTGGCTCCGATGGATTTGGCTACCCTATCGCAAAATGATGCGCCATCGCTCCTTTTGGTCTCACGGGCCAGTAGTGGGCACAATGCTACGCCTACTTTATTTGGCGACTTGGTTGAGTGCTGGGAGTTTAGTTGGCGTGGCGATCGCAGCTGGTTTTGGCTACCCCATCCCCGACTGGACTACGGCAACTCATGTTACTCAACAGTTGGTTTTGCAGTATAGCCCCGAAGTGATGGCACTGTGCTTGGGCTTGGAACTGGGGGCGCTGAGTCATTCCTGTAGCGATTGGCTGAGTTCCACTTACAAATCGACTCACAAACGCTACAAAAATCAGGGTTGGAAAGGGCTGTTTGCCGTTAAGCCTAAAAAGCGCCAACGAAAATCACCTGCTCACGCTAAATCCCAGTCGAGGATTATACCCCCGAAACGGCAACCGAAAAACTACATTGATTAAGGTGAAGATTACACACAGTCTTTAGGTTTGCTCTATGACACACCCAGAGGGACAAGTTCCGCCAGCTTCTCCTAGCATCGTTACCCTAAGTGCCCTACAACAACTGATCGAGGTGGTTGCCAAATTGCGATCGCCTGATGGGGGTTGCCCTTGGGACTTAGCCCAAACGCCTCAAACGCTGATTCCTTATGTGATTGAGGAAGCCTACGAAACTGTAGATGCCATTCGCAGCGGCGATCAAAAGGCGATCGCGGAAGAACTCGGAGATCTCCTATTACAGGTAGTGCTGCAAGCGCAGATTGCCAGCGAGGAAGGGCAATTTAGCTTGGCTGAAGTCGTTCAAGGGATTAGCGAAAAGTTAATTCGTCGTCATCCCCATGTCTTTGGTGATGTAGAAGTTGCCAGTGTGGAAGAGGTACGGCAGAACTGGGAGCAAATTAAAGATCAAGAAAAAGTAGCCGCCGCTCAGCCACCCCTCCTCAGCCACAAACTCAGCAACTACGCCCGCAGCTTACCCCCGCTGATGGCTGCGATGAAAATCTCTCAGAAAGCAGCGGGCGCGGGATTTGAGTGGGACAGTATTGAGGGGGTATGGGGTAAATTTCACGAAGAACTGGCCGAGTTTCAAGAAGCTCTACAAACAGATGACAAAGCTCATCAAGAGTCGGAACTGGGCGACTTGTTGTTCACAATCGTCAACCTTGCTCGTTGGCAGGGGTTAGATCCAGCGGAAGCGCTGCAAGGCACCAATCGTCGTTTCATTCAGCGGTTTGTGCAAGTGGAGTCAGTCTGCGATCGCCCTTTAACCGACTACAGCTTGGAAGAATTGGAAGCTCTGTGGCAACAGGCAAAAGCGAAGTTAGCCCAAACGAATTCATGAAAAAAGGGCGCAGAGTAAGCGCCCCTTCAACAATATTGATTCTTAGTTCAACAGGAAAATTCAACAGGAAAGGTTCAACAGGGATGAGGGCGATCGCACGCCTCTCTAGAACACGACTGGCACGACGATGGCAGCAATAATGGCTCCCGCTCCCATGACACACTGCCAGAAGCGGTGGTAGCTATCGACCGTTTTGCCACCCACTGTCTTGAGTTGGGCTAAGTCTACCCAGGGCATAATGCTGCGACGGAACCAGCCTACAGCGCTGACTTGCGAACCCAGCAATCCTTGCACTTGGTTGGCCCCAAACATGAAGTTGCCGAAAGGCCCAAAACGAGAGGCGTAGTGGACATACATCATGCCTGTGGGATCTTGCAGCTTCAGATCAGAGCCAAATTTATAACCCGCATCCCCCCGACCAATCAGCTCCCCGCTAAGTTTCACCGGGCGACCTCGGAGGGGGCTGGCATAAGGGTCAGACATCAAGCTCATCACATCAGTGGCTTGGGCTCGGCTGAAATCTGGGAAGGTCACCAGCATCTTGACCAAGATACCCAAGCCCAAACCGAGCAAGCTGAGAGAGACTAAAACCTTCCAGCCAGCCAGCGACATTAACACCAAGCCAATTAGAAGACCGACGGCCAAGCCAATAAACTCAGCACCGTACAACAATAGGTCAAGAGCAAAGTTGCCGTAGAGCTTGTTTTTGTTGAGCGTGCGGCTCTCAGCGACCACCCGCGCCATATCAAACTCAGTTTCTAAACCTAACTGTTCGGCATAGGTGCTCAAGGCTCGGACTCGTTTACCTGTCAGTGGGTGAGTAGAACTCAACTCCATCAACCAGCCCCAAGGATTGAACATATCCCACAGAAAGACGCGACCAATTTTATCTGGGGAGGAGGCAACTCGGTAAGCAGTGCCGACTGAGCTAGCCGCTTTCGGGTCGTAAATCCCTAGTGCCCGTGTGCCTTCGATTAGTTTGCTGGGTTCCTTGGCTCTTTGGCCTTCTTCTAAAATGCCGTAAGCGATTTTGACCAAAGCCCGAGAGAGCGCGTTGGGATTGCCTGTAGTTTCAGCCGCGAAGTGGTCGGCAAAGTATTCTCGGGTGCGAGAGAGATACAAAACGAGATAGGTGCCAATCAGGTAGAAGATATAGGCAGCGATCGCGGCAGCTCCCATCGCATCTTTTAATTTGTTGTCGCCACCCCCACGGCTCATACGACGGGCAAAGCTATAAATCAGATAGGTAATCTGCACCAAGGTAGCGGCAACGGTCATCACCGCAAAGTCCCAATGGACAATGTGCCCTAGTTCGTGGGCATAGACCGTCGCAACTTCTTCATCGTCTAGGTAGGTAAACAAGCCTTGGCTGACGACTAAGCGGGCACTGTTGGGTAGGGAGCCGTAGGTGAACGCAGTGGGGTTTTCGTCGTTGATAATCCCAAGGCGAGGTTGCTTCAGTTTTTTCTGGGCACAAACTTGTTGAATTACCCGCGCAGCTTCTGGGCTGTAGCGAGCTACCTCTGGCAGAGAGACCCAACGAGTGCCGTAGAACCAACCTTGGATCAAGTCCATGAACCAAGGCGAAATAAAGAAAGCCAGCAGATTAAAAACGAGGGTGGATGCAAGCGCGATCGCCAAGCCAACTCCCGGCTGATCGCTACCTAGAATAAACACCAGACTCAAGGCCAAGACAAACACCATGCCAAACAGCAAGGAGATCGTTACTCCCGAAGCCAGCGCTAAGCTGCTACCAATACCAGACATCGCTAGCTTGGCTCCTGCCTTAGCTGCTCGGTTCAGTTTGCCAGTCGCGGCAGGCGGAGAATCTGGCGCAGTCGCCCGCGTGGTTGAACTCGCAGGTTGAGCAGGCGACGGGGTGGAAAGTTTCTGGAGAGTTTGCTGCGCCCAAGTGTGAACTTGGGGGTTTTCGTGTAGCGCTAACTGACGGCAAAGCGCGATCGCTTTCTCAGGCTGCCCCGCCCGTGGGTATGCTTTCACTAACCACATCTGAGCTTGCAATAGTTCTTTCGATTCCGTCAAAGAATTACTGCGACAGAAAGTTTCTAATAAGTTGATGGCTTCCGAGTAGCGCCCTTGTTTTAGAGCGTCTATTCCAGCCTGGAGCGCTCCCGATTGGGATGACATAAGGATTCTCCGTGGAGAAGGAGGGGTATTACGCAGCACAAAAGCTTTAGGTAGATTCAGCAGCCTGTGCAGTTGATCTTTTGATACCCGCAGATCCATTTTCTCTAGCCAGTAAACCGCAAAAGTACACAGAATCTTTAAGCGATCTGACTGAGATCCATCAGCCTTTCAGCATCCGTTCACAAATAGTCATTTTGCTCTTGCCTTCATGGGTTGACTCACGGGGTGTTAGAGGCGAGTTGTCCCACGGATCGGTAGGGGCGGGTTTAGCAAGCCATGTAGTTGTGAGTCACAAAAGCCAGTTCAAAACCCGCCCCTACGTTAGGTTCGCCCCTCGTGGCAAATGTTAAAACCGTTCGGGATTTTAGCTCTAGCTGGCTAAGGTTTTGACGTGACTTACTGCTGAGGCGATCGTGAGTGGTAATTTGTAACCACCACCATGATTGGAGAGCACTGGGCAATTGGCTTTTTTAGCTAACTCCAAAACCGCTACGGTCAGCGCCGCAAAATCTGGCTCTGTCCAGCCTGTGGTTTCTTTACCGCAGTCATCACGGTGCGAGTCGTACCCAGAGAAAATCAAAATTAAATCGGGAGTCCAAGGGATTTGATCTAGCGCGGATTGAAAAGCAGGCAGGCTCTCACTGGCTCGATAAAACTGCCCCGTTAGCCCCATCTTGGGCGGAAAGTCATCGGCAAACCGGGCAGGTAGCAAAGGAATATTGCAATGCCCCACTGCTTCGGCAGCTGTGGTAGTACCACGTTTCAAATCCGAGGCTTTCGCCATGTATAGGTCGATGGCGCTATGAATGCTAATGCAATACACACTGCGATCGCCGCTAAAAATAGATTGTGTGCCATCCCCATGATGAATGTCCCAATCCACAATCAGGATTTTCTCAAAGCCTTGCTCTTGCGCATATTTCGCTGCTGCCGCCAACGGATTGAGCAAGCAATAGCCATGACCCCAATCTGCATGAGCATGATGTCCCACTAAGCTAAAGCAGTAGGCCCGCTCTAGGTTGCCTTGTTTCATCTGGGCGATCGCCTCAAACAAGCCACCCAACCCGTAAGCGTAACCAGGCAGACAATGCTCCAGTCCCCAACAACCACCTAGAAGATGCGGCATCGATAGGTTGAACTTCTCTAGTGGCTTCTCCGCTGCCAGCAAAACCAACTGTTGCAGATATTCGCGGCTATGCACTCGCAGATACTCACTGTATTTCACTCGTCTGACTGGCAACGATGGATAGTCAGAGAGACTTTTCTCAAGCTCTTGCCGCACCTTGCTGTAGTGCGGAAACGAATAACCTTTAAAGGGAATTAAATGACTGGGTTTAGAAGTTTGGCAGGTTTGAGGGTGGAGATAGGTGGCAAATTTAGGCATACATTTCTAGAAGAAAAAGCAAGATTAGGAGAAAAAGTCAGAGGAGTGATGGAGAGACAGCATTCCCCGTTAGGATTTAAAGGACAAGTCGAGATTTGCTAAACTTTGGCTTGTTTGTGGCTCTCTACCCAAACCTATGATCGCGTCTCAAGTTGCTTCCCTGTCTCTTCCCGATCTGGCTCGGCAAACCCGTCAAGCTGCACGTAAGTTGGCGACCTTGCCAGCCAAAGCGAAAAATCAAGCGATTGAAGCGATCGCCCAAGCCTTAGAAGCTGCCGCTCCAGAAATTTTGGCTGCCAATGCTGCTGATTGCGAAGCGGCTCAGACTGCTGGTATTAGTAACTCTCTCTATGCTCGCTTAAAGCTAGACGAAAACAAACTGCAAGCGGCGATCGCTGGAGTTAGAGATGTCGGGCGCTTAACTGATCCGGTGGGACAGGTGCAAATTCACCGCGAACTCGATCAAGGCTTAGTGATGAAGCGGGTTTCTTGTCCCTTGGGCGTGTTGGGCGTAATTTTCGAAGCTCGTCCTGATGCCGTGATGCAGATTTCCTCACTGGCGATCAAATCGGGAAATGGTGTGATCCTCAAAGGGGGCCAAGAAGCAGTGCGTTCCTGCGAAGCGTTGGTGAAAGCCATTCATGCAGGATTGACACAGACTGAAATTGATCCATCTGTCGTGCAACTTTTGACCACCCGCGAAGAAACCTTGGAGTTACTCAAGCTCGATCAATATGTGGATTTGATCATTCCTAGAGGCTCCAATTCCTTCGTGCGCTTCGTCCAAGACAATACGCGGATTCCGGTGTTGGGGCATGCCGATGGTATCTGTCATTTATATGTAGATAAGGCGGCTGATATTAAAAAAGCGGTGGCGATCGCCGTAGACTCTAAAATCCAATATCCGGCGGCTTGCAACGCGATCGAAACACTGCTGGTTCACCAAGCCATTGCGTCTGAGTTTTTGCTAGAAGCAGCTCCAGCGCTCCAATCAAAGAACGTCGAACTGCGTGGAGATGAACGTACTAGAGCAATTTTGAATATTGCTGCCGCTACAGAAGCCGACTGGTCCACCGAGTACAGCGATTTAATTCTGTCTATTAAAGTGGTAGACGATTTAGCTGCCGCGATCGACCACATTAATACTTATGGCTCTCGGCATACAGAAGCGATCGCCACAGAAGACCCCAAAGCAGCGGCTCAGTTTCTGGCGGAAGTCGATGCGGCTGGGGTGTACCAAAACTGCTCGACTCGCTTTGCTGATGGTTTCCGCTACGGCTTTGGGGCGGAAGTGGGCATCAGCACCCAAAAGATGCCACCTCGCGGTCCTGTAGGTCTAGAAGGATTGGTGACTTATAAGTATGAGATCACCGGAGATGGGCACATTGCTGCTACCTACTCTGGCTCTAACGCTAAACCCTTTACTCACCGGGATCTGTAGACCCCACTTCTGTAGCAACACACCTATGAGGGCAATCGCAATTCGCCCCTACAGAGTCACCTTGCTTTCAACTGCTTTACCGCTGAATCTATACATGGACTGCATTCAACTGACGGGAATTCGGGTTTACGGATACACGGGCTTTTTGCCAGAAGAACAAGTTTTGGGCCAATGGTTTGAAGTGGATTTAACCTTGTGGCTGGACTTGTCCAAGTCGGGAGCTAGCGATCGCATTGAAGACACGCTCGACTACCGCAACGCCATTGAAACGGTGAAGCAACTGGTTAAAACCAGCAAATTTGCATTGGTAGAGAGATTAGCTAGCGCGATCGCCGAAGCTTTGCTGCAATTGCCTGCCCACCCAGATCAACCAGTTGTAGAGCAAGTCCGTGTGCAGTTGTCTAAACCTGCTGCCCCCATCCCCGATTTCGGCGGCAGAATCACGATTGATATTACCCGCACTCGTTAAGCCACTTCTTTAACCCCTATACAACACAGAAGCTCCACCCCGGTGCATTCCGCTACAAGAGGTGGAGCTGTAAAACCCAGTTAGGAGGTATCTTGAAAACCAAGGTAGCCCTAGAAATTTAGACTTTCCCTGACTTTTAACAAGTTCTTAAGCTCTCAGCTTTCAGTCAGTCTGCTTTGGTTGCGATCGCTACCTTTTTGTTTGGGCAGGTTTAAGCAGTCTTCAATCAGATTGGATGTTGGGAGCGATCGCATCATCTGCCCTGTCTGTGAGTTCGGGCGTTACAGCTGCGCCTAAGTTGGGTGTCTAACTCGGGCTACGTTTTAACGACGCTGATTTAAGGTCGCAGGATCGATATTGACTAACGGTAGAGTGCCGTTGCCACCCATCACTGTTGGGAAACGACCATCCCATTTCTCGATCGCCTGCTGTTGCAATAGCTCTGGCGTGAGCGTGAGTCGCTGCAATCTTTGAGCTTCGGCTTGACCTTTCGCTCGGTTCACAGCCGCTTCTGCATCTTGCTTGGCTCGTAGGGCCGTAAATTCTGCTTGTTTTGCCTCTTGTTCAGCAATTTGCTTCGCTTCGATCGCTTTGTTGAACTCTGGTGAGAACCCAAAGTTGACCAGTGAGACATCATCTACCAACAGCCCGTAAGAGGCCAACCGTTTCTTTAACTGGTCATCGATTTCGCCTTTCAGCTCGGTGCGCTTGGTGAGAATTTCTTCTACATTCTTTTTGGCAGTCGCGGCTTTCACTACTTCAGAAACCGCAGGCGTAATAATACCGCTGACAATTTGCTCTTTGTTGCCAACCCGTTGATACACCGTATTAACTTGCGCCGGATCAATATGCCAGTTGATGGCTACTTCGGTGGTGACATCCTGTAGGTCTTTGGATGCAGCGCGGGCGTTAATGTCGTCTTTATGCACTCGGACACTCATTTTCTTCACCGAGGTCAAAACTGGCATCACTGCGTGGATGCCTTCATCCAGCACTTGATTTTGGACTTTGCCAAAGTGCATCACTACGCCCCGTTCCCCGGCGTTGACGATGACAAAGGGGCGGAAAAGCATTGCTCCTAGGAGAAGGGTCACTCCCCCAGCAATATAGAGAGCCGTACTAGCAGATGGCAGGGATTGCATTCCGCGTGGGTTGGGTAATGCCGATCGAGTTGACTTTCCAGTCATTAGAGTTGCTCTGAATTTTGAGTTCTTAAGTAGAAGCGGGTCACTTCTTACCTAACAAAGTGCCCTTGTTTACTTCAACAGTTGCGATCGCTCTGATTCCGCAGACACCCTCGCTAACTCAAAACGATCCTTGATAAGCGGCAACTTGATCGCTCTCAGATCAAACCTCTGTGCAGGTCTTCCCGCCAAAAACCGTACCGTTGATTCGTAGGAGGTATTAAATAAAAAACAACTATCTAAGTAGGTAAATTTTGTGGGAAATAAGAAAAGTAAAAACACTCATGTGGTAGATTAATGAACAGAAATAATTCCTAATAAAGCTCCAATAAGGTTTGCACAGCTTTACATTGCTAGATTTCAAACCTGTTATCTTTTGGTCACCCTTTCGTCTATGTCAGCTACCCCTACCCGTGGGCAACTAGAACGTACTCTCTCGCAGCGGATTCAGGCGCTTTATCGCGAGCAACTTGGGCATCAACCTAGTAAAGTGATGTGCCAGCTCTTTGATGAAAAGTTAGCGATCGTTCTAGAAGACTCCATTACCCCTCCAGAACAGTTGTTGGCGAGCAGTGGTCAAGAAGAACTCGCCAAACAAGTTCGTGCAGATCTAGCTAAAGCGATTGAGCCGCAGTTGAGGGAATTGATTCAGGAAGTTCTAGGGATAGAGGTGTTAGATCTCCTCAGCGATGGCAAAATTGACACTGGACGTACAGGCACGATCGTTGTTTTGAAAGCAATTCCCACTGTCCGTGACCCAGCTTCCATCCCCAAAGCTAAAAAGCAGGGGGCGGAGGAGAATAGAGATAGTGACGAATAAGCTCTTCTAGGTCATCGACCATGTAAGGTTTGCTAATGTAGGCATTGCACCCTGCTGCTAGAAGGCGATCTCGGTCTTCCGTTCTCGCCATTGCCGTGACTGCAATGACAGGAATCTTCACAGTTTGCGGGTTCTGTCTTAAGCACCGCACGAGTTCTGCACCATCGAGATCAGGTAACATCACATCTAGCAGAATTAAGTCTGGCAACCGCTCTTCAGCCATGCTTAAAGCCATCAAGCCATTCGTTGCCGTAATGAACGAATAGTTGGACAAGCTCAGTACTTGGGTAATCAGTAATAAATTGTCCTCATCGTCATCCACAGCCAAGACCAAAGGTTGCTCGACCCAACTTGGCTGATCGGTTTCCAGGAAACATTTCAAATCCATATCCTGCCTCAGGGACGAAACGAGTGCACCTGGCATTCCTAACAAAGCTTGGACGAGGCATTTCTGAAGCGGCAATCTGGCGCTTCGATGTAGCGAACTGGCTCGTAGCTACTGGGTCAGGTTGAACTGGGTTAGGTTGAACGCTCTAGATTTTCTCGATAAAGCATGAATCAACCGCATACAAGATTTCTTAGTTCTTGATTTTACAAGAAATTCGTAAAAAAACCGAAATTTTTGAGACAAAACACCACTGACCGTAATTGTCTTTAATGTTTTCTAAACTCTACTTACCTTAAATGTTGCATCCTTGAAACACAACCTCTAATGAGTGCGAACTGGTGAAATAGCTAGACACTAACTTAGCCACTAGCAAGTGAACAAAATTTCTTAGGGTTGCTTAGGTACAACCGTAACGCATTAACCGTTGGTGAAGCCGATGGAATAATTAATCACGCTTAAACCGAATCTGAAGCTAGATTTTAGTGTATTTCGAGCGAAAACTGAACAATTCGCTAAAAATCAGAGCTTTAAACCTGATTCTGAACTATTTAGCAATAGTTCTAAGAATCTAAAAAATTTCTTAAGCTTTTGGAGCAAAGGCGATTTATGCTGTAGTCTAGCGGCTTTTTTAGCTAGAGACCAAATTAATATCTTTAGGCTTAGTGTTTGCTCTAGAAGATTACCTGTTCAGCCTGTAACCCTTTGCCTTGAAGGTCAGTGGCCTCACAAAGCTTCAGAGTGCCAAGCTTTAGTCTCAGCCAAGTGGCTGAATCTGAGGAGAGAGACAACGATCTCGCCAAAGACAGAGGATAAGTTTTGTGAGAACATGTTACATTCGTTAACAATATGTAGGAAACACCTCAGTACCACTACTCTTGCCAAGTTCTTGATATCGTTACCGCTGTCGCCATGTTGCCCATTGTTGTAAACGAAGAGCTAGTCCATCGCTTCAATTTTTATCTCAATGCCTCTGTGAGACAGGGGATGCGCCATCAGGGCGATCTCTATGGACTCGCTCATGACTTCAGCTTAAGTGCTCGGTTGTCTGCTTATCAGAGAGCATGTGAACTAGTGGAAGAAGGCGTTCCGGTCATTGTTACAGCATCAGCCTTAGGATATGCGGTTTGGGTGAGCTTGCGATCGCTAACCCAGCTTGAAGAAAAGCCTGCTAACCAGACAAGATCTGCTGCCTCTAGATTAGTAGCTTGCTGAGCTGAGCTTTTGGCTGGAGTTGCTTGAATGCCTCTACCTGGCAACACAATCCCCGCTACCTGACCCACCAAAGCCTGATCCACCAAAGCCTGATCCACCAGACTATGAAAATTAGAATCTCTACAGAGCTGTCTGACGAAGACTTATATGCAATTTGTGAGGCGGCGGATGTGCTGGCTTGCGAGTGCCCCAGCTATTTAGTCCGTCTGGTGCAAGAGGTTAGAGCTTTTCGGCAATACACGAGTGATTGTATCCAGCAGTTCCCTGAAGATGCGAGTACTCATCACTGGTTAACAGGTCGGGCCAAGCAGGTAGAAAATTTATTGTGTCAAACGATCCTGGAACTGTTGCAGAAGGAAGATTTGATTGATGAACAGAATCAGGTTTGTCTGACTCAGCTTTCAGAAAGGTCGCGATCTTTAGCTTTAGCAGAGTACCAACCAGAATTGCGTCTTGCGAGCTAGCTGTTAAGCTTCTTTCCAGAGAGCGTTACCGCAGGATCTTCGGGCTAGAGGCGATCGCGCCTACAAGATTTAGTTGCTAATAAGATCAACTCCATTGGCTCAAGTACTGGTTGAGCTGTTGTTCTAGCTGTTGTAGTGATGCTTCACCGCTGGTAGTGCTTTGTTCGTAGCATTGGGGTGGTGCGGGCTCTGGCTTGAACTGGATCAGCTTAAACTCGAAACCTTTACCCTTACCCAGACCTAGCATCAAGACTTCTTCTTCGGGCTGGTGAGCATCAATAATCCCTAGAATTTCTTGAATGTGGTTGCCTACTTTGCGGTTCAGTTCGGCGATCGCTTCCACGGAGCAAAATACCAAATGGGGAGATGGTTGAAAATCAACCCCCAGAATTCCTCGTTCAGCTGCTGGATTCAGAGAGATTCCCCAAGTCAAGGCGGCCAACTCCTGCTGGTGAGACTCAACAAAAAGTTCTAGCTGTTGCCGCCAACTTTGCTCGGTTGGATCGAGTTTGGGGCTGAAAAATTCTGGCATGTTATTGGTTCCTTCCCAGATGGCTGCACCGGGCAAAAGCTTTCCTGCTGATGATTTTAGAGTGAAGTGGTGCCCGTCGCATTTTAGGTTACAGGGCAAGTTTCTGCTAGGGGGGGCTGAGTCGTAATCACAACTTGTGGGTATCCAGTAGTGCTCAGGAGCTGACTAACTACTTGCTGTGCCCGCTCATTCGCTTTTTGTAGGACTCCCTCTCGGCAAGCTGTCGCCACAATCTTTTCTAGGGCTTGTCGCTCGGCTGAGGTTTGCAAGTCAGGCGCAACATCTGGCCCTAATCCTAAAAGACCGCGATCGTAGTCGTACACTTGCGATCGCGTCACGTCAATCTTGGCATCTAGGATACGTGGGGGTGGCAGACGAATTTGGATCATCTCACCCTTTACCACAACATCTTGGGGTTGTAATTGCTCTAAATCAACGCCTGCTTGTACTTCACCATAAGCAATGTACAGCAGCTTAGTAGTACCAACCACAAACCCTGCCAACTCACGGTCTTGACGGGTAGGGACGATCGCCTCCATCGCGAAAACCGTAGTACTCAGCTCACTAACCCCCTGAATTTGTCTCAATGTTACCGACCTCACGTCCACTTGAGGGGCAGTTTCCGCAGGACGCCATAGAGCTTGAAAATCTGACCAAAATTTCTGACCAGAGCGCCAAACTCCCAATCCCATGATTAGAGCTGTGAGAGCGATCGCGCCCGTTGACATCCAAACTAGGTGATATAGAGGCCCACCTTTGTAAGTTTGCGGTTGCTGAGAATGCGCGTCGCTCATGATCGGGGGTTCTAGTTTTGCCTAACTCGATCTTAGGCGGCAATGGTGGCTGCTGAGATTAGAATTAGCAAACTCAGGCAATGGTTAGGGCGATCGTTGCGAGGCGTTAGCTTTTTCCAGACGAGTCATGCGAGCTTCTATATTCGTCACTCGCTCTTTTAGCTCAATGAGTAAGGTTGCGAGTCGGTCCACAATAGGGGTATTAGCAGGAGTGGCTCTGGGGGGTGTAACGGTAGGCGCGGCAGGACGACTAGGCTCTGGTAAACGTGCTCCTGAGCGACTCAGGTTATAAATTTGAGATTCCAGACGACTCAGCTCAGCCCGTAACTGATAGTTGTCCGACTCCAATCGCGACAGGCGAGATTCTAAGTAGGCTGTAGATTGAGCTGCCAAGCGACCAGGTAACAGCACCAAGCCCATAATCACTAAACTGGTAACCCCAAGAATTCTCAGCCAACGACGATTCATGGAAGCTGCCTCTTAAATAGCCTTAGTCGATCGCTTAGCTGCCCGATCGCTCTAATGGAACTTGATTTGTCTGAGTGGCAGAGGGGGTTGTAAAAGCCAAGTTCCACGTGGAAGTGACTCCTAGCATACAAACACCTACTACTAACCAAGCCAAGGCTACCTCCATGCGATTGGGCTTAGATACCAAAGTAGCGGTAGGAGTGGCGATCGCGAGTTGCGTAATGGGGGGCTTGTGATCGCACAGCTCTAATAGCTCCGGTTCTGTATAGGGTTCTAGGGCTTGCCTGTAGGCGGGGGAAATGAATGGACGGGGACTAGGGACTAGCGGATCTTCAGATGCAGACACAGGGAACATACACACAAGATGAGGTAATAGAAGCTATTTTTAGATTTAACTCGAAGGTAAGTAGCTTATCCTCCTTCGAGTGAGACATGTTCAACCTCTAGTAGGCTCTATCGCAGGCATAGTCGGAGATATAGAGCTGATGTCACTAGCAACACGCTGGGCTCAGCAGAACAGATAACCACAGCAACTTTACCCGCAATGGCTTTTTACTAAATGCATTGCGAGTCGCTTACTGACCTGATTGCTGCGCTTGTGGCTCCTCTGGATTTATTTGCTCTCGCTGTAGCGCTTTTTGTTGAGCATCTTGAGCGGCATTCTTGGCTTTATTCACTGGAGGCAGGCCAAGTGTCGTTGCTTGTGGCGGTTCACTCTGCGTTGCACACCCAACCATCAATCCCACGAACCCTAAAGCGATCGCTCCATGTATCAATCCTTGCACAAGTTTGGGCATCCTGCTCCCTCAAAGCCAGAACCTAGCTTTAGCATACCCATCAACTAGCCTTCAGTGGATCTATCTAGGTATTGAGGACAAATCACATCTACTTGTGATGATCTTAACGCAACCTTATGAATGCCAGGATAGAGGTCAGACACCCCATGCAGTGAAGCCACCCCTCTTGATCTGCCCAGTTAAGCCTGAGGGATGACCGCTGGCAGGCAACCTTGATTCGACTGGCCTTGATTTAACTGGTATAGGAGCTGCTGCGATCCGGGCATAGATCCTGGCATAACTGACTTAAAACCGATGGTAATCCCTAACCCTCCACTCACTTCGCCTGGGCCTTTGTTAGTCACCTATGACGACATTGCTAGCGCGGCCCAAAGGCTAATGGGGCAAGCAACGCGATCGCCTGTCATGACTTCGCAAACTGTGAACCAACGCACTCAGAGCCAAGTTTTCTTTAAGTGCGAGAACTTTCAGCGCACAGGCTCGTTCAAGTTTCGGGGAGCCTATAATGCTCTGGCTCAGCTGGGTGAGGCTCAACGAAAACAAGGTGTTTTGGCTTATTCCTCTGGGAACCATGCTCAAGCGATCGCCCTAGCGGGAAAAATCCTAGAGATTCCTACCACGATCGTCATGCCAGAGGATGCCCCAGCGGTGAAGCAAGCAGCCACGCGAGAGTATGGAGCAGAAGTAATCCTTTACAACCGCCAAACCACCTCACGCGAAGAGTTGAGCCAAAGTTTAGTTCGCGATCGCGGTCTCACCCTAATTCCACCATTCGATCATCCGCATGTTGTGGCAGGTCAGGGCACTACAGCCAAGGAATTGATTGAGGAGGTGGGACAATTAGATCTCCTTCTCGTTTGTTGTGGAGGTGGAGGCTTGCTGTCTGGTTGCGCGATCGCGGCTCAGGCTCTTTCTCCTCAATGTCAAGTGATTGGCGTAGAACCCGCCCGCGCCGATGATGCCACCCGCTCTTTTTATACCCGGACTTTGCAAACGGTTCACAACCCTGACACAGTGGCTGATGGAGCTAGAACCCCTGCTTTGGGTCAGATTACTTTTCCTTTAGTCTTGCACTACGTCCATGACATGGTGACGGTTTCAGAACCCGCAATTTTGCGAACCATGTTCTGGCTCTGGGAACGTCTCAAAATTGTGGTAGAACCCACGGGAGCTTTAGCAGCAGCGGCTCTGTTAGAAGGAGTCGTGGCGCTAACCAATGCTCGCATCGGGGTGATTATTAGTGGCGGTAACGTAGACTTAACGCAAATCGGCCAAATGATGACAAAAGTCCGAAAAAAGCCCAAGTCAGTGAAGACTTTACCCCTGGCTAGAGAGCTGAGTTGAGTGCAGATGAGTGAGGAGAACTAAGATTTACTTGTGACCGCTGAAGCTCTGTGGGTTTGGGTAGAACGTACCACGATGTGACCGCCTCCGATTCCAGAGGCTTTGATACAGGGGTTTTGAGCTCAAATTGCGATCGCCTAACCTCTGACCATTAAACTCTTTAGCAGTCAAAAGGTTAAGGCGACCTATTAAAGCTCACTCACTATTGCTGAGATGAGGTACTGAGATGGGGGCGATCGCCCTAGAACTACTCTTCTGAACTTATTTAGAATTTAGTGGGTCAGCCACATACTGGAACGTGGGTTCAGAGTTCCAGGGACCGCGTTCGTCTGGCTTATCCCCATCTGTCGATAAATTGAAGTAGAGCGCTACCGTCTCATCTGGCTGGATGTTACCGAACATTGGGTCAGTGAGTTTGCCCATAGAATCTAGCGCTTTCATAAACATCTGAGTGTGTGAAATCTCGCGCGTCAACAGATGAACGAGGGTTTTCTTGGTTCCTTCATCGGTACATAACTTGATTAACTCTTCGTAGGTTTGACGAGCACCCGCTTCTGCGGCAATATTGGCTCTCAAGTCGCGCACCACATCTCCGCCTTCATTCAAGTAGCTAGCAGTCCAGTTATTTCCTTGGCTATCTAGAAAATGAGGTCCCTTACCACGCACCGCAAAGAGTGTACTCTTGTAAGCTTCTGTTTGATCCACATCTTTTGTATGAACTTCAATCAGTTTGCCTACCATTTCTAGGTGGCTAAACTCCTCGATCGCGATGTCTTGCAGCATGTCTCGAATTCCTGCATTCTCCACATGGAAAGACTGCACCCAATACTGTAAGGCGGCTGAGAGCTCTCCGGTGGCTCCACCAAACTGTTCAAGCATCAACTGAGCAAAACGAGGATTGGGCTCACTAACTTGAACGGTATGGATGGGTTCTTTTTTATGAAAAAACATACTTCTGACCTCAGGCTCCTATTAAATCAAACCAGCGCAGTGAAGTTAGAAAATATTTCAAAATTCACCTGGGATTTTTATAATCCTGCGTTCAGCTTAAGAGACGTGGCAGATCCATTCGTACCGCTTGGGGCATAGTTAATTTCAATATTTGGCCTTAATTAAGGAGGTATAAATACCTTTTTACTCGCACTTTTACTCGTTTTTTTAACACAATTTTCAGTCAAACGGTCTCTTGAATGGAGGTTAAAATACTACTCTAAAACAAACATTGATTGAGTTTTGTAGAGGCTGCGATCGCCAGAAATTACATCAGAAAGTCTGACCAAGCTTTAGCATCCGTTTCCTAGGGAAGTGATAGAATCAACGCCTTTTAGGCACACCATAGAGCATAAGTATGCTTAAGAGTGATGCGATAACAGAAGTTTCTTAGTTAGGCTAGAAGCTAAAACCTCCTATAGAAACTTTTTATGCAGACCACTCAAGATCCGTTTCAGAAGGCTAACTATTTTTTTAGGAGAGCTGACTATGTGAAATGGCATAGACAGCAGAGCAAGCAGCAAATTTTGCGATCGCAAGTTGGGTTTATTGAGACTGCACCTTCTCGCCCTAAAGCTTGCCAGGGTTGCGCTCACTATCATGGGGTGGCTTATGGCACCGCTTTTGAGAGCCGTAATCTGTTGATTTGTGGATTCCATCCCTATGGTTGGGGAAACCAAGGGACTTGCCCTGATTGGGAAGGCAGTTTCTAAAGCAATTTAAGCACTTGTATTTGTATCTAGTTCTGGGTCGCAGCGAATCTCCAGCAAGAAGCCATCAGGGTCATAAAAGTAGATACCGCGTCCGGTGGGGCGAGTGACTGGGCCTTCTGCGATCGCGACTTGATTTTGGTGCAGCACTGTTACGGCTTGGTCAAATAATTGCGGCTCAATATCAAAGGCTAAATGATTGGCACGGGTAAAGCCTCGGCTGGGATCTGGGTCGGGTGGTGTGAGATCGGGTTCCCAAAACAAATCGAGCACAGTGCCATCGGGCATAACAAAGTTGGCGACTTTCCCTGCTTCCACGAGCGATCGCAAGGTACTCGGAATCGCATCTCCGGTTAGCTCTTGCAATCCCAGCCAGGTGCCGTAAAACTGGCGTGAGGCTTGGAGATCTTGCACATTCAAAGCAATGTGATGCATGCGACGCAAGATGCCAGGAGTCAAAGTGGAATTGCAGACTGGAGAACTCGATTGCATAGCGGCTACTACTCCATTTCACGACGCATGTTCAGCACTTTCTTCACTCTAAAGTTTCAGCCTTAAAGTCACCATGTCATTTGATTATTCTTTGGACTTCAAAACCATTGATTTTCGTCAGCATCCGGAACTGTACCGCATCGGCAAAGGAGAGCAGGGTGTGCTGATGGTAGAGCCGTACAAGTCAGAAATCTTGCCTCACTGGCGTTTCAAAACTCCTGCGATCGCTAAACAGTCTAGCGAAACGATTTATCAAATGTTTCTGGACTATCTGCAACAGAGAGATTTTGTTGGGGCAGATATGGCTCGGAAATTTTTGCAAATGGGATATACGCGATCGCGCCGTTACGCCAACCATAAAAGTGGCAAAAAGTATCAAACAAATCCCCAAAAAGCGGGTTCTGAAGCCGCTGAAAAAGTGGCACGACAAGAAGTCTTGCCTTACGAAGTAGATCCAGTGAAGGCAGAATCGGCGGCAATCTTTAAGGAGAAATGGGTTCAAGCCAAAACTAACTCGCATTATCTGCAACTCTTAGCCGAGCATCGCCAGAAGTACGAGGCGTAGCCATGCGATCTCGCTACCTGGGGTGGGCATACTGACACGGTACCGTGCAGCAATTCAGCCCTAGCCCCTTGTAGAAAAAACAGCATGAGGCACCCTGACGACCAACCCCAACCCTTAGGCCCAACTGACTGGATGCTAGCGAAAGAACTGGGAGCTGTGATTAGCACTCAGCAACGCTTTTACCAATCCTGCGATGGAGCCTTGAGAGCTTTGCTCAGTCTCTCGGAGTGGGGCATTGTAGAAGAAGCGAATGATGTTACTGTGTTGTTGGTGATGTGTCCCACGATTGTTGTGACAGATCGATTGCTCAAGCGCTGCACGAGTCTGGCTAACAAATTATTGAAGGTTGCAGATACGCCCGCTCATTTGCATATCCAAGGGCCAGACTGTTGGTTTCGCTGTCCTGCGGATATTCTGCGACAGCAATAGATTGACTTAGAAGGTTAAACGGCGATCGCTGCCGTCATCCTGAAAGCGCTGTTCACCCACGCCAACCAGTTCTACAATCACCTCGCGATCGCTTGGTGTCCAGTTTCCTTGCCGCGCTGCAATCTCTACCACGGTTTGTTGGCCTTCTGGGAAGACGCGATAGTGACTGGTGGCCCAAGCACCATCTCGGTACTCAAAGGTACGGCCATCGTCTTCATAATGAGTCCACTCACCAGTTCCAGGCCAGATCCGTAGCCTGAGTTCGTCTAGCGATCGCTCACCCACATACTGCATCACCGGAGCCATCGGGATAATACTGCCAGCGGAGACATAGAGTGGCATCCGTTCTAACGGAGCATCGGCCAGAATGTGTGTCGGTCCTTCAAACTGTTCTCCGCTCCACCAGTCGTACCAAGTCCCTGCTGGCAAATAAACGGCTCGACACTCGATCCCAGGACGGTAAACTGGTGCTGCCATCAAGGAAGGACCGAGTAACACTTGGTCGTACAGACTGTAGGTTTTGGGGTCGTTGGGATACTGATAGAGCAAGGGTCGCAGAATGGGTTCTCCTGTGTTTGCGGCTGACCAGAACAAGCTGTAGAGGTAGGGCAGCAACCGATAGCGCAGTTCAATATATTCGCGGCAGATGGCTTCTACGCGATCGCCAAATACCCACGGTTCGTGTTGTGCCGTTCCCATTGAGGAGTGTCCTCGCATTAAGGGATATAGCATGCCGACTTGCATCCAGCGTGCAAATAACTCTGCCGTGGCATTGCCTGCAAACCCCCCAATATCACACCCGACGAAAGGCACACCCGAAAGCCCCATATTGCAGAGCATCGGTAAAGACATTTCCAAATGCTCCCACAACGACTGGTTATCTCCCATCCATACGGAGGACCAACGCTGTACACCCGCATAACCCGATCGCGTCAGTACGAAAGAGCGTTCTGTAGGGCGAAGCTTTTCTAAAGCCTCGGCTGAAGCTTGAGCCATGTTCAAGCCGTAGAGGTTGTGGGTTTCTGCGTGGGTAGCCTGCTCATTGGTTGGGCCTTGCGGTGCATCCAGGGGAAACCAAATTTTGTTGCCATTATCTCCAAAGGGGCGATCGTCGAGGGCAGGCTCGTTCATATCGTTCCATATACCTGCGACCCCTACTTCAGTTAGGTTTTTATGCCAGTCAGCCCACCAACTGCGAACTTCTGGTTGCAAAAAGTCGGGAAATACAGCTTTGCTAGGCCAGACATAACCATGAAATAGCTGTCCATCTGGTTTCCGCACAAAGTAGTCTTTCTCTAGTCCTTGGTCAAACACGGCATAGTCGGCTTCTGGCTCGTATTTCACCCCTGGATCAACGATGGTTACAGTCTTAAAGCCATCTTCAGCCAAGTTACGCAGCAGTTTATCGGGATGGGGAAAGCGCTTGGGGCTCCAAGTGAAGACGCGATAGCCATTCATGTAGTCGATGTCAAGGTGGATGACATCGCAGGGAAGGCGACGCTGACGAAACTCATGGGCGATTTTTTGCACTACATCTTCAGATTCATAGCTCCAGCGGCATTGGTGGTAGCCCATTGCCCACTGAGGCGGCAGAGACATCCGTCCGGTTAGCTCCGTGTAGGTGTGGATGATCTGGGCTGGGGTGGGGCCGTAGATGATGTAGTAGTCGAGTTCGGGGCCACGGGTTTCCATTCGCCAGACACCGGGTTGATCTGCGCCAATGTCAAACTGGCTCCAGTAGGTGGTGTTGAAGAAGATGCCATATCCTACTTCTGGTCGCAGCACCATGAAGACAGGAATGGCTTGGTACATCTCATCGCTGAGAGCGTCGTAGTCGAGAGCGTCTGTGGTCCAGTTAGTCTGGACTTCGGAGAGTTTGTCGAGGAATCCGGTGCGTTCACCAAAGCCGTAGAAGTGTTCCTCGGCTTCAATCTGTTTCCAAGTGGCGATCGCACCTGTTCGCCAAGCCATACCGGGAGCAATATCTTGGGCGAAGGGACGATTTTGGGGGTCAAAACAGGTGATTTGGGCGGTGTCTCGCTGGATGGAGAGGCGGATCTGCTCGGTTTTGATTTCGAGGGTGTTGGGAGTTTCCTCAAAGTCGAAGGAGATGGCGGACCAGTCATGGTCATCTTTGGTGACGGCCCAGGAGCGGCGAGGTTGGAAGTTGCCTGTGGGGGCAAGGCGGACGCGAATCAGGTTGGGGGCGAGAATGGCGATCGCGAGTTGGGGGCCACCGCAATCGAGGTAAAGGGTGCGATCGTCTTTTTGGATGGATTGAACTGCGCCGATGGTGGACCAGGGTTGAGCGGTGGTGGGGAGTTTTCCAAATACTTGTGGCATGTGGGTTTAACCTGATTGTTCTCGGTTTGATTCTTTGGAAATCCGAGCCCTTGGGGGCACTCGCCCCCAAACCCCCGCTGAGGGACGGCTGCGTCCCCCAGACCCCCTCCAGAGGTAACTCTTGTGTAAGGTAGTTAGTTTTGTTTTACTGCTGGCTCCCCTTCCCTCATAGGGAAGGGGCTGGGGGTTAGGTCTCTAAGCCATAAGCTCTACACTATCCCTGCAACAAGGATTGGGCACCATCGATCCAAACTTCGGTGCCTGTGATGTGGCTGGAGTTGTCGGAGGCGAGGAAGAGGACGAGTTGGGCGACTTGTTCGGAGGTGCCTGGTTTGCCGTCGGTCAGGGGAATTTTGCCTTCGGGGAATTCGACGGGTTCTTGGATGTCTTCGAGGTCGCGGCGCTCGGTGTTTTCGTCGATGTTGGTGGTGATGGCTCCGGGGCAGATGACGTTGACGCGAATCTGGTGCTCGGCGAGTTCCAGGGCGGCCATTTTGGTGAAGGCGACTTGCCCTGCTTTGGAACAGGCGTAGGCAGTAGCTCCAGTATTGCTGAACATGCGGGTGCCGTTGACGGAGGAAGTGATAATCACGGAGCCGCCTTGTTTTTTCAGCAGCGGGATGGCGTATTTAACGGTGAGAAAGGTGCCTTTGAGGTTGATGTTGAGGGTTTTATCCCACTCGTCGGGTTCTAGTTCTTCTAAGGAGGTCCAGACGCCGTTGATACCCGCGTTGGCAAAGACGATATCTAGCCTGCCCCATTGGTCTGCGATCGCCTGAATCGCTTGCTGCATTGCCTCAGGTTGAGAGATGTCAGCTAGCACTGGGATGGCTTCTCCCCCGGATTTTTGAATCTCTGCTAGGGTCTGTTGAATATCATCGTTACTGCGGCCCAAGGCAGCTATTTTGGCTCCTTCTTTTGCCAGGAGTTGAGCTGCGGCTTTACCAATCCCCGATCCTGCTCCTGTGACTAGCGCTACTTTCCCTGTCAGTTGCATACAACTTGCTCTCCTAAAATGGACGACTAGTAGCGATCGCTTACTTCACAGAACGAGTCTCTTTATTCTTTAAACCGTCTTTGGCATGGGAAAGATGGTGTAGTTGGCCTTGAGGCTCTGCTCGCAGGGATTCTGGCACTTTCTGACCCACGGCTCCTTTGGCAACGGTCACTCCACCATCAGCTAGCCATAAAGCTCCGGTCACATAGCTGGCTTCATCGGAGGCAAGGAAGGCGTAGACATTGGCCATTTCTTCTGGAGTGCCACGGCGAGCCATTGGAGTCGCTTGAATCAGCATTTCTTCCATCTCGGCATCCATCGGGCCTGTTTCTTTGTGCGTCCAGGCAGTGTCGATCGGGCCAGGACAAACACAATTGGCTCGAACCCCATACTGAGCTTGCTCGACAGCTACCCCTTTCATGAAGGAGTGCACCCAGCCTTTGGTGCCGCCATAGGTGGTGTTTTGAGCGAGTCCATTAAACCCAGCTTCTGAACCAGCAGAGACGATATTGCCGCGAGTTTGCTGAAGGTAGGGTAAGGCATACTTGGTCATCAAGAAGACGGAGCGAAGATTCATGCGTACGGTGCGATCAAAGTCTTCAACTGGGTAATCCTGAGTTTCAGCGGTAACGACAAACACACCCGCATTATTCACCAAGATGTCTAGTTGACCATAAGCATCGATCGCGGCTTGGACACAAGCTTGGGCCTGAGATTCTTCTGCTACATCTCCGGCGTAGACTACGGCTTGACCACCCTGCTGAGCGATCGCATTCATGACATCTTGGAGCGGATCGCTAGGCAAACCATTCAGGACTACTTTGGCTCCTTCTTTACAAAACTTGTGGGCGATCGCTTCGCCAATTCCTGTGCCTGCTCCGGTGATAATGGCGACCTTGCCTGCTAAACGTCCACTCACAAGCGACCCTCCTGGTTGAAATGACCATCAATTGCTAGCCGCAAACAAAGTGCGACCTGCTACCCCTCATACTCTGCCTCCTTTAGAACTTTTCCTCTGTCTGTAGTAAGGTTTGGTCACCTCTATCTTCAGTGGGTTTAAGAGATGTAAATGCCCTGTTACCTTGCAGGAGTTGCATGAATGAGATCCCGATGACCTTCACGAAAGACGAAACGATTAGAAGCAATGTAGAAGCCTTCCAAAGCTTAGATGTAGATCAGCAATTGGCGCTGTTCTACTTCATTTACAAAGAGATGGGCGGGGCCATTACGCCTGCTGCTCCTGGCGCTAGCACTGTTTCTCCCGAAATTGCTGAGGGCTTGTTCAACCAAGTCAAGGACATGTCCCATGAAGAACAGCTGCAACTGCAACGTGATTTAATCACACACAAAAACGGTCTGCTGGCTCGTGAGTATGGCTCTATAGGCGACACCACCAAGTTGTTGTTCTGGTACCGTTTGGCTCAAGGTATGGACGCTGGCACTATCAGTCCACTGCCTGCCGACTATCAACTTGCGCCTGAAGCTCAAAATCTGCTAGAGCAAATCAAAGGGCTAGAGTTCCAGCAGCAAATCACCCTCTTCCGTGACCTGGTTTCCCCAATGGGCGTTGACTCTGCAACCGCTGAGCACGACAGCGAAACAGGTTTGTAAGTTAACCTCAGAGCTTTCAAATCAAAATTTTTGGTAGCAAGCTGAGTTCTTCAGCTCTCTCAAATCTTTCAATCACTCTTTAAATCGCATTCCCTTCCAAAATCACTCAACTGCACCCGTGATCATCACCCTTTCGGTGTCATTGGTGCAGTTTTCTTTGGAAGCAAATTCCTCAAGATAAATTACTAAAAATTGTTTCAACCTGCTGATTAATCGCTGAGAAAAGTGAAAACTCTAGCAGATTCAATCTCAACCTAACCGTAGGAGCGATCGCCCTCCACCTCTCATTTGAATTTCTAGTTTCAATGATTGTTAGGAAGGGAATGCTAAGAAGAACAGCAAATCCAAGGGCCGCAGCCAAGTTCTGCACTGACAGTAATATTGGTCACTGATGGCCTCAGGGAGCTGAACTTAATCCTAGATTCAGGCATTACAATCTGCCCTCAACTTTTAGTAATTAGTCATGGCAAATCAAAAAATTTTAGTCATCGATGATGGAAAAACCATTCGCATGCAAGTGCGCGACATGTTGCCACAAGGCAGCTTTGAATTTTTAGAAGCCAAAGATGGAGTTGAGGGCCTAGATTTAATTCGTGAAATTCGTCCCAACATCGTATTACTAGATTTTTTCATGCCTCGCATGAACGGTTGGGAAGTTTTAGAGCAGATGCAAGCTCAACCAGAACTGCAAAGCATCCCCCTCGTATTGATGTCAGGACGCAAAGAAGAAGTGGTTGAGAAAGTACCAGACTTATTCGATCGCTTCGAGTTCATTGAGAAACCTTTCGGGCAAAAAGCCTTAATCGGAGCCTTGCGATCAGCGATCGCCAAATCCAGAAAGCCAAAACCAGCCGCGATCGCCACCAAACCTTCCCCCACTGCTACAGGTACCCCTAGCTCAGCCATCCCAGCCCTCAACGCTAAGCTCGACCAGATGCAGACAGACATCGACAGCTTGAAAAAACAACTCGCTCAAATCACCGGATTCATCAAACAAAAACTGAAATAGCCAAGCCCCCCCTAGCCCTCTAATTTTGGGGGAACCAATGAGACAGCTCTGACTTCTGGAGGGGGTCTGGGGGACGCAGCCGTCCCTCAGCGGGGGTTTGGGGGCAAGCGCCCCCAAGGGCTCGGTTTCCATCAAACCGAAACCTCCCACCAACTTAATCATCTGTAACCATTCAGCAGCAGCCATTCAAGCCCCTGCTGTCCATTGCTGCGGTAATCTGGAAAGAGTGACTTCAAGATAACCCTTTCACTGCACTGCCTTATGTCCCCCGCTGTTTCCAGTCCTGCTCGCACAATCCGCATCGGTTCGCGTAAAAGTCAATTGGCTTTAGTTCAAACCTACTGGGTTCAGGAACAGTTACAAAAAGCCTTCCCGGATCGGACATTTGAAGTGCACACCATGAGCACCCAAGGGGATAAAATCCTCGATGTTGCTCTGGCTAAGATTGGTGACAAAGGACTGTTCACCAAAGAACTAGAGCTAGGCATGATCAACAACGAGATTGATTTTGCCGTCCACTCCCTCAAAGACTTGCCCACTCGCTTGCCCGAAGGTTTAGTGCTAGGCTGCGTCACCGAGCGAGAAAACCCAGCCGATGCTCTGGTTGTCCACGAGAAGCATAAAGACAAGCAACTCGCCACCCTGCCCGCTGGAGCAGTTATCGGCACTTCCTCTCTACGCCGACTGGCTCAACTGCGTCACCACTACCCCCACCTCAGCTTCAAAGACGTGCGGGGCAACCTCAACACCCGCTTAGCCAAACTCGATGCAGGTGAGTATGACGCTTTGATCTTGGCAGTCGCAGGCTTGCAACGCTTAGGTATGGGCGATCGCATTCACCAAGCCATTCCCGCCGAAGTCTCCCTCCACGCCGTGGGGCAAGGGGCTCTGGGCATTGAATGCCGTGAAGGCGATGCAGAAGTGTTGGCTGTGATCAAAGCCTTAGAGCACGTCCCTACTGCCCAGCGCTGCTATGCCGAACGCGCCTTTCTCCGGGAACTCGAAGGGGGTTGCCAAGTGCCCATCGGCGTGAACACCGAGTTTGATGGCGATGCCCTCACCCTGACTGGATTGGTTGCCAGCTTGGACGGCCAAACCATCATCAAAGAGAGTATTACAGGCCCTGCGAGTGAAGCCGATCGCTTAGGTACAGAGCTAGCCAAACGTGCCAAGCAGCAAGGGGCTCAAGAGATCCTGAACCAGATTACTGCTGAAATGCGTAGCTAACTTATTTTTGCCTTGTACTGTAGGGGCACCTCTCGTAGGTGCCTTTTTTTGTGGATTTTGCAGGGAAACAGGGGATGGAGCGCGATCGCTATTCAGCCAGCTAGAGAGAAAGTGGCAGGAGTCGGTATGATGACGGTACTGGTTCGGCCAAGTTGCCAAATGAACTCGTTTAGCTAACCATTGCAGGGGATACAGGAACTAACATGCGAATTCTGTTTGTTGCCGCAGAAGCAGCCCCAGTTGCCAAAGTGGGTGGGATGGGAGATGTGGTGGGTGCCTTACCACAAGTGTTGCGTGAGATGGGCCACGATGTCCGCATCTTTATGCCCTACTACGGTTTCCTGCCAGATAAGATGTCAATTCCAGCCGAGCCTGTTTGGTCGGGCAGCGCCATGTTCCAGACATTTTCTGTTTACGAAAGTGTGCTTCCTGGCACTGATGTTCCCCTGTATTTGTTTGGCCACCCTGCCTTTTTGCCGCGTCACATCTACTCCGGTGAGGATGAGGATTGGCGGTTCACGTTGTTTGCCAATGGGGCTGCCGAGTTTGCTTGGAACTACTGGAAGCCAAACATTATTCATTGCCACGATTGGCACACGGGCATGATCCCTGTTTGGATGCACCAAACTGCTGATATTGGCACCGTGTTCACGATTCACAACTTGGCTTACCAAGGGCCATGGCGCTGGAAGCTAGAGCAGATGACTTGGTGCCCCTGGTACATGCAAGGCCACAACACAATGGCGGCAGCAGTGCAGTATGCCGACCGAGTGACCACCGTTTCGCCCACCTATGCCCAGCAAATCCAAACCGCTGCCTACGGTGAAACCTTAGAGGGGTTGCTGTCTTTCATCAGTGGCAAGCTGAGCGGCATTGTTAATGGCATTGATATGGATGCTTATGATCCAGAGACGGATAAGCGGCTGACGCAAACTTTTAGCGCTGATACGCTCGATCGCCGACCTGCTAACAAGATTGCAATCCAGGAAGAAGTGGGATTAGAGGTCAACTCTAAAGCTTTCTTGATTGGCATTGTGACGCGATTGGTGGATCAGAAGGGCATCGACTTAATTATTCAGGTGCTCGATCGCTTTATGTCCTATACAGATTCCCAGTTTATTTTGTTGGGAACGGGCGATCGCTACTATGAAACCCAAATGTGGCAAATTGCTTCTCGCTATCCCGGTCGGATGGCGGCTTACTTGCTCTACAACGATGCTTTAGCGCGGCGCATTTATGCGGGATCGGATGCATTCTTAATGCCTTCTCGGTTTGAGCCTTGTGGCATTAGCCAAATGCTAGCGATGCGTTATGGCTGTGTCCCCATTGTGCGGCGGACGGGTGGGTTAGTGGATACCGTGAGTCACTACGAGCCCATGAGTCATACAGGTACAGGTTATTGCTTCGATCGCTACGAACCCCTTGATCTCTACACTTGTATGGTACGTGCTTGGGAAGGCTTCCGCTTCAAGCCCCAATGGCAAGAAATGCAGCAACGCGGTATGCACACCGACTTTAGCTGGGATAAATCGGCTAGAGAGTACTCCGATCTCTATAACGACATCCTGGGCATTTCCAATGAGACTCCAGCCCCAGAGAAGCAATTAGAAGGGGTGCATTAATTACCGATTTTGGGCGCGAAATTCGGCGGGGGTCAGACGCATGGGTTGGTCGGGTTTCCAAATGCCCACCCCCATGAGTCTGGCTTTTTCTTGGGCACGCTTTAATCGTTGGTCGTACTTGGTGTTCGGCGATCGCGGTACTGCCAAGGCATAGCCTTCAGCCACGAGTTGCTCGTTTAGCAGCTTGCCATCTTGCCAGACATAAGCCAGAGTTCGTTCATAGCGATCGCGGGGTTCTAGCCCAGGCTCCAAAGTGATCGGCTTATTGCCAATGAGCTGCTCTAATTGCTGCTTAGCTTCTTTTCCCCAAGGCTCCTGGGCCAAATCTGGGGCATCAATGCCAATCAGCCGCACTCGCTCTGGTGTACCCCCGGAGTCCTTGGTAGGACTGACCTCAATGGCTTGTCCACTGACGACTTGCTCCACCCTGGCTGAGGTACCTGAAGGGGAGATAGCACTTTGGCAAGCCGTCAGCCACAAAAGGCAGCAGACCACTCCCAACTGCCACCATAAGCCTTGCAATCGCGATCGCCCTTTAGCTCGGACTACTCTCAATCCAAAATCCAAAATCTAAAATCCCAAATCGACTAGTCTTCGTCCAAAGGCAGACCCACTTTGATTTTGCCCTTGCCAAAATAGCGACCAAATTGCAACTCATAGACTTCATCTTCGTCTTGAGTTTCCACCTCTAAATCAGAGCGGGGGTAGCTAACACAGAGCAAGGCATAACCGCGATCGCGCAAATGTGGAGAAAGACCCACTGCTTCTGGTTGGGCGAGTTCCCCAGAGATAACGCGCACCGCACAGCTCGTGCAAGCACCATTCCGACAAGCAAAAGGTAGCTCTACCCCTTGGTTTTCGGCACTGTGCAAGATATAGCGATCTTCAGGCACCTGAACGGTATGGTGAGTACCCTTCTGGCGATTATGGATACGAATAGAGTAAGAACGGGTCATGAATCTCAAAGCGCGCAAGCACTGCAATCAGGGATTTGTCCATCTAAATAGTCCAGAGTTTCCGCAGGACACCCAGTACCAAAACCACGATGGACTATCTACTACTGTGCCAGTTTTTGGCCATCCCTGAGAAAAGTCTAGGAGCTTAGCACTGATAAATCCGTTTTTTTGAATAAAGATTTTTGATATGGGTTTTGACTGTGTTGAGGCTGACTTGCAGAGTTTGGGCAATTTCTTGGTAGCTATACTCCTGTTTTAACAACAGCCAGATCTCAGCTTCTCGCTTGGTCAGTTCCAGTTGTGTCTGCACCAGTTGTAGTTCTTCTTCTAGAATGGCTTGGCGATCTTGCAACACGAGCAAAATTCCTGGTTCCAGGTTGGTAGCAGCGGTGGAGTCAGCAGAGTTAGCCATACCTTTAAGCCAACGGGCCGAAACTTGCAGTCTCATCCTCGGCTCAATCTGGTAGTCTGCCAAAACCACTTGGCCCTCCGGGCAATTGCGTTGCAAGAAAAGGCGGCAAAAAGTTTCTAGTTCTTCTGGCAATGCTGAGCGGGTCGAAGAAAACCAACGGCAGAGTTCTACCGCTCGCTGATTCCAATAAATGACCTGGAGGGTCGGGGAAACGACTATAAACCCCTGTCCTAAGGAATTCAACAGAGCATTGAGTAAGGCTAAATCCAGCCTTGCTACCTGCTGTTCTATGCTGCTGTCAGGGTTGCTGTCAGGCGATCGCCCTAGTTGTGCCTCTACAGGTGAGGCAAAGAGTGGAAATGTACCGCTCATCTGAGCTTTTGAGTCCAAAGCTTTTCCTCCAAGCCGAAATAGGGGTTGCATTCAACTCCTAGAGAAGACATAGAGCATAGTCAGGAATAATTGATTGCAGATGGAAGGGAGCGGTGTTGCTAACGCCAGCAGGCCCATTGTCGTTAGGAACAGCGGATTTATAAGACCCTACTAGCTTCTAGGTGGGTGATATAAGTTACGTTAGCGGATGCAGATTTTGGTTTGTAGTGGCAAAAGTCAGATAAAAGTCAGATCTAGGTCAGTAAAATTGCAGGTCAAAATTTTATTTGAAAATTACTCGCCAAAACCTAGCCGCTTCTGGTAGTATCTGCTAAGATAAAAATCCTGTGCTGAAATAAGCAGTGCAGACCCCCCAGGAGAGATGGCCGAGTGGTTGAAGGCGCAGCACTGGAAATGCTGTTTAGGGGCAACTTTAACGAGGGTTCGAATCCCTCTCTCTCCGTTCCCCAAAGATATTTTGCGAATATTAGGCTAAGGCGATCGCCCCGCTTGTCGTATCTGGTATATCAATGTGATTACTTACACCTCGAAGGGTTGGGCTATGATTCGCATAGCTTCCTAGGGATAAAGTGTGAGCAAGCATGAATGTGAATGAGCTGCTAAAGCGCTATACAGCGGGTGAGAAGGATTTTGGTGGCATAGAATTACCAAAAGCACCGCTACAGGCAGCCATTCTGAGAGGGATTAGTCTCAAAGGAGCTGATTTAGTAGGGGCAAATCTTAGTGGAGCTGATCTCAGGGGTGCTGACCTGAGTGGAGCTAACCTAACGAGCGCTAACTTGATGGGGGCTAACCTGAGTCAAGCCCGCTTGTTAGACACAATTCTCAGAGGTGCCAATTTGAGTCGAGCTGATTTAGTCAAAGCCGATCTTAGCCGAGCCAATTTGGTCGGGGCGAACCTAGTAGCAGCCAACTTAGTTCAAGCCAATCTCAATCGAGCCAGTTTAGGCGAAGCTGACCTACACGGAGCGAATCTGTATCAAGCTAATTTGCGACGGGCTCACTTATATGAAGCAGATCTGATTGGAGCCACATTGCGCGGTGTGGATTTGAGCAGTGCTGATCTACTAGGTGCCAGTTTGATCCGGGCCGATTTGACAGATGCTATTTTAACCGCAGCCGATTTGAGTAATACTCAATGGACAGGCATCAATCTGACAGGGGCGAAGTTGCATGGAGCTACCTTGCCAGAAGGAATGCTGGCTTTAGTGCAGGTATAGTCACGCTTTGGTGCAGGTATAGTCACTGGGTTGCAGCCTCACATCACCCTTATCCCTCAACCTATGGGGTTATTATCTAAGGCTTCAAAGTTTAATAACCACAGCTTGAGGCTTCTCTTTGATGATACTGATACTGCCATCCGCTTCCATATAGGCTGCCTTGACCTCTGCAATTGTCTCAACTCCTTGTTGGCGAAGTTGACTCATGAGTTCGTCTTCAGTAATCATTTCTCGCCGCATGTTGCGCCGCAGTAAATCACCTTGCTGGATTAAGAGTAACGGTGGGGGATTAAGGAATTGCTGCACGGCTGGAAAGCGAAAGCCTAGCCAGTTAAGGGCGTAGCTCCAAAAAATCACCGTACCGATCAGAAAAGCTCCTTCGGTGATTGAGGTGTAATCTCGCGCCATCGCGTTCTGGGCGGCCTCAGCAAACAACACGACCACCAACAAATCCGTGATCGCAAGGCTACCTAACTGGCGGCTGGGGAGCGATCGCAGAATCCCAAACAACACCAAATAAACGAGTGAACCTCGAATAAAAAGCTCAACCAAAGAGAGGCTAGGGATAAAAAGTTCTCGCCAATTAATACTAAATAACGAACTCATCAAGTTTCGCGCCTACCTGCGGTTTTGCTTCAATCTCATTCAGAAAGTTCAAGATAATGGTTAACTGTGTTTTCATCCCGCCTTTTTGGTGGCTTATAGCTTCCCAGTGATTAGTTTCCTAGGGTGAAATCTGCGACAGATGTATCTACCCGCTTGAGCAACCCGCGCAGTAGCACCATGCGGACGCCTAACGTCTTGTACCCAACGGTTTCAAACAGCACGGTGATTTTGTCGTCTTCGTAGCGCATCACTGTGCCTTCACCCCAACTTTTATGCACGACTCGACTAGTGATCGCGAAAGGCTGATGACCTGTTTCAGACTCATTCGGGATTCCAGATTTGCAGTTGTCACAGAAGCCACAAGGTTCGGAGAGATCTTCACCAAAATAGTTGAGGACAAAACGGCGGCGACAGTCGCGGACTTCGGCATAGCCTCGCATCATCTCGATCCGCGATCGCACATATTGTTGGCGATGTTCTTGCAGGCGCACCGCTGCCTCTACTGCCTCTTCTAAATCAGGTGCTGATTCGTTGGGCACAATTTCCCCGGTAGGCAAAGTTTCCACTGGGTTATAGAACAAAACCGCTTGAGCAGATTCGGCATCGCGTCCAGCTCGACCGATCTCCTGATAGTAGGAATCGATCGAGTCGCTGATGTCGTAATGGAAAACGAAGCGCACGTTTGGTTTGTCTACACCCATCCCAAAGGCGGTCGTCGCCACAATGACTTCTGCTTCGTCATCCATAAAAGCGTGATAAGCGGCTTCGCGAACTTGGGGAGATTTTCCGGCGTGATAGACCACGGCTTTCACTTTTTGCTTCTCTAGTGCTGCCGCAACCTCTTCGGCTCGTTTACGAGTTGCCACATAAACAATGCCTGGTTTTTCAGCTTTCACCACGCGATCGAGCAGGGCTTCTTGCTTCTCGCCAGTGTCTTCGTAGCGCTCTACTGCTAACCGAATGTTGGGGTGATCGAACCCTTGCACTACAACCTTGGCCTTCTGCATCCCTAAGCGATCGACAATTTCTTCGCGCACAGGTGGGGCAGCGATAGCAGTCAAAGCCAAAACCAAGGGATGCCCCAGAGCTTCGATGACCATACCAGGGATGAGCGAACCTGCCAGTTGGTAGATCGCAGATTTCCCAGACCCAGTTGGCATCACCGCTAAGGTGTCGTGTCCTGCTAAGAGTGCGGCGATCGCGTCAGCTTGTCCAGGGCGGAGTTGTTCATAGCCAAGTTGCGCTTGCGCTATTTGCTGAATTTGCTGTTTGGTTTTGCGCTGTTTTGCCATCGTTGTTCCTCCGCCCCCGTCAATTAAACTTCGTTGCCCCAACCCAAGAGCGCGGCTGCTCCTAAAGCGGCTGTGGCGGCGATCGCGCTCCAAGTGACGGTGGGGTGGGTATCGAGCCAAGTGGTCAGGCTCGGCTGAGTTGAGAACTCTCCGTTCACTTGGTCGTAGCCCGAAATCGGCTCATATAGGTTGTCAGGAGCATCTTCAGATTTGGGCTTGTCCGTCCGCTGAGCCTCAAAACCACTCTGGCGCATGTAGGCATCAACCAGATGAGGGGAAATCCGCTGGAGTAGGGCGATCGCTTTGCCAGCATCTCCCACCACAATGTCCCGTGTGGGATGTTCTGCTACATAGAGAATGACTTTGGCGACATCGCTAGGCGCATAAAGCGGTGGAGCACCCATCGGCTTCACACCCAACTTGGTACGAGCTTTATCAAAGAACGGGGTGTTGATGGAGGCAGGCTGAACTTCTGTGACACTCACAGGCACTTTGTCGTGCATCAACTCCACCCGCAGCGATTCGAGAAAGCCGTTGATGCCATGTTTAGAAGAAGCGTAGGCACTTTGCAGCGGTAAGGCTCGGATCGCTTCGACTGAAGAGACATGAATCAAGGCCCCGCGTCCTTCCCGCTTCAAGTGTGGCAAAGCTACCATCGCGCCAAACACTTGCCCCATCAAGTTGACATCAATGATTTGCTTGAACTCTTCTGGGGTGGTTTGCTCAAAGGAGGCGTAGAGTTCTACGGCTGCGAGATGTACCCAGGTATCCAAGCGGCCATATTGCTGAATTGCTTTGTCGGCGATCGCCTGGACTTGCCGGAACTCCCTCACATCTGCCGCGATCGCGGTGGCATCTCCTCCCGCTTGCCGAATTTCCTCCACTAAGGAATCTAATCCTGCTTGGTTCCGGGCGGAAACAATGACTTTGGCTCCTTCACGAGCAAATTGCAGCGCCGTTTCTCGGCCAATGCCACTAGAAGCGCCGACGATCGCAACTACTTGTTGGTTGATCGGCTTAAGTTGCATGATTTAGAACTCCTTGAGTGGGTTTTGCTAACTGGGCTTAAAGATGAAGAGATAGAAATTTCTGGTGGTTAACCTGGGTTGACCTCTCCCCAACCCCTCTCCTACAGGAGAGGGGCTAAAAACAAGAGGGGCTATGAACAGGAGCTACAGCTCTTGCTTCCCTTCCCTCTAAGGGAAGGGGCTGGGGGTTAGGTTCTTAATTAAGGCTGCTGGGAGTTGTTGAGCATCCCTGCTGTTAGCAAAGCCAGTGCTCCGACTGCCACAGTGCCTGCCACCGCACTCCAGGCAAAAGGCGATCGCATGGCTAACCAGTCCGAAACGCTGGGAATGACTAAGTTGCCAAAGTCGCCATCTACGCGATCGAGCCCCTGATCGGCGGAGATAGGAGCAAAAACGTTATTTGGAGAAGCTTCTGACTCTGGTTCATTAGTGTGCTGCCCTGGAATCCCCACGACCGTCAAAATTGCGTCAATGAGAGGAGGAGAGATCCGCTGCACTACATCTAACATTCGACCCACATCTCCTACGATAAAGTCGCGGGTAGGATGCTCTACCACATACAGAATCGCATCTACGACCAAGCGCGGATCATAGTAAGGTGGAATCCCTGTGGGCTTTACACCCAGCTTGGTTTTCACCTTGTTGTAGTACGGCGTATTAATCACAGAAGGCAGAATACTGGTGACGCTGATCGGTATGCCTTCATGTTGCAGTTCTACCCGCAGAGACTCCAACATCCCTTGCAGCGCATGTTTGGCCGCACAGTATGGGCTTTGCAGTGGTAGACTCCGCCGACCTTCCATTGAAGAGATATGAATCAAGGCACCCCGACCTTCTCGCCTTAAGTAAGGTAAAGCTGCCTTTGCCCCATAAAACTGCCCCATTAGGTTGACATCAATCACCCGCTGAAATTCTTCTGGGGTAATCTGCTCAAAGCGAGCCAGCACACCCGTAGCAGCGGCATGCACCCAGGTATCAAGGCGACCATAGCGTTCTACTGCTTTGTCAGCGATCGCCTGGACTTGCTGCATATCGGCGACATCTGCGACCACCGCGATCGCCTCACCTCCCGCTCGTTGGATCTGCTCTACCAAAGAATCCAGCCCAGGCTGGCTCCGAGCTGCTACGACTACCTTGGCTCCCCGTTGAGCAAATTGGAGAGCTGCTTCCCGACCGATGCCACTAGAAGCACCGACGATCGCCACGACCTGCTGATTAATTGGCTTCAGTTGCATCACCGCTATATCCTTATTGCTGCAAATCCCTGAGGGACTATCCTTTGCAAATCCCTGAGGGGCTATCCTTTGCAAATCCCTGAGGGATTATTCTTCTTGATGTCGATTTTGGTAGTCCTCGGCGGAGGCAGGATCTAAGTCCCAACGATGCTCATCGCGCTGAGCAAATTTATCGTTGCCGTAGAAATCTTCGCGATCGCGCATTTCTGTGCCCATCGCTGCGCCCAAGTCATCCACAATATCTTGGTCGGGGGTCGCAACCGTACCGCCCACCATTTCTTCGCCTTCCATGTGCATAGTCCAGGCTGCGTCTACGTCCCCACCGCTCAGTTCTGGGCTGGTGGCGTTGTAGTCCTGTCTACGGGTTTGCATGGTGCGTCCGCCCGTTGTCCAGCCTGGTTGGTCTTTCACCCCAGTCCCATAGGATTCTGTAAATTCTTGAGGTACGTCATCATCTGCGATCTGCTCTGGTGCCTCTGCTTCGTCGCTAAATAATGCAGGATTAGTATCGGTGTATTCATTGGTCTCTGGTGCGTCCACATGTTGGCTCGCGTTCAGTCCTGGTTCGGGATTGACCCCAGATGAGGTTTGGTTAGCCATTGCCCTGCCTCTCTGTCTTAACAGTTTTATAAATTTGCAGTTCTATAGTTGCCAAGTTAACGAAGATACAGCTAACCTCACTCCACAAATAGGCAGAAACGTAGAGGCCCTGATTGGCTCATATGAGGGACTGTAATTGTTCTGACTGTTTAGTCCTCTGTAATTAGATAGACAAGAGGGTGAGGGGTGAGAGGTAAGGGGTAAGAAGAAAGGAGCCAGAAGGGTGGGGAAGCGATCGCAATTTTCCATCAGCTTAACCCGTCGCTTCGAGAGTAAAGAAAAGAGCTAGATTTTGACTCATAACTCCTGTATTCCTTACGCTTAAAGCTTCTAGGCATCCCAAAATCAACTCTAGTTCCAAAGCCCATGAATCAATACAAGCAACAGGTAATCGATTTCTTTAATCGGAGAGCTGCCTATGACAAAGAAGGTTCTCGGCACCCTCAAGAGGCAAATCAGCTATTAAACTTCGTGCCATTACAAAAGCGGCAAAGTGTGCTTGATATTGCTACAGGTACAGGATTAATAGCAATTGCTGCGGCACAAAAAGTTGGGGTAGAGGGTTATGTGCTAGGAGTTGATTTTTCTCCTGGAATGCTGGCGCAGGCTAGGCAGAAGGTTGAAGTTTTGGAATTAGAAAATGTTGAGTTCATGGAAGCAGATGCAGAATCTATAGAATTTGCCCCTGAAAGCTTTGACGTGATTTTCTGTTGCTCTGCGATCAGCTATTTGCCTGATATTCCTACAACCTTACAGAAGTGGCACAGTTTTCTCAAGTCAGGAGGATTTGTGGCGTTCACCTGTCCGGCGGACACTGCTTACCTAGCTTCAGTTCAAGCCAAAGTCTATCAGGAGCTATTCAATCTTGCCTTCCCTCACATTAACGAACCATTGAATACACCTGAGAAGTGTCATCGTCTGTTGCTGCAAGCGGGCTTTAGAGAGATCGAGGTTGTTAGAGAGGCGTCCGGATGTTATTTGAGCTTGAATGACCCCAGATTAAGCTGGAGCGACGGTTTTTATCCACGAGGTAATCCTTTATCTGTGTTATCTACTCAACAACTGGAACAACTTCGGAGGAAATATCGAGCTGAAATTGCGCAGTTGGCAACAGATGCAGGAGTATGGCAAGACATGACGGCCTTTTTTGTGAAGGCTCGCAAGTGAGGGCGATCGCACCAGTTTTAGCATTGATGATTTGATAGCTCAAAACTCCGCCTAGCTAGAAAAGCTGAGCGCGACTCATTTCAGCGAGTTTGAGGCTAGATTCTACAAAATTGATCCAAGTAGCAGTTACCGGGGAAGTTAGGATTGCTCACATTTCGTAGCTTTGAGATCTACCTGTAGGGCGAGGAGAGGTTGTTGCTAGCGGACTACGCTGAAGCGTGCTCATAAGCGCACGTGGGTCTAAACCGACGTGTCAAAACCCAGGAGGATCAACATGTCTCATCACGGCGACCATACGACTGGTACCAGCGACGAGCAGTACGACCTAGTGAGCGTGCTCTACCATGCCTTAGAAGGCGCTGCCACCTGTGAAGTCTATAATCCAGGACGCGGAAGAAGCAGGAGACAGTGAGCTAACTCAGTTCTTCCAAGAGTTGCAGGAAGAAGAGAGCAGACGGGCAGAACGGGCAAAAGCATTGCTGGCGAAGCGACTCAACCCACAAACCGCAGCGACCCGCTAGGATTTTTTGGCCCAACCGTAGCTTTAGATTCAGTCTGCATTCAATCTACTCAGGCTTCTAAGCGCCTCTCTCCCCCGTTCCAACCCCACAGAACCCCAGCAGTTAGTTATACGGAATTTAGTTATGGTATCCAACTACTCCCAGAACGGTACACCCGCCTCCTCTAGACGGGTTGCTATTCTGATTGAAAACGGCGTTGAAGATTCAGAGTTTCAAGTTCCTTATACCGCTCTTAAGAAAGCTGGGGCCGAAGTTGTGGTTCTCGGTTCCCGCATGAATGAGCAGTACAAAGGGAAGCAGGGCAAAGTGTCGCAGGAGCCTGATGGTACCACTACAGAAGCCCGTGTCGCTGACTTTGACGCGGTGATCATTCCAGGTGGCATGGCTCCGGACAAAATGCGAACCAACATGAAAACGGTGCGCTTCGTGCAAGACGCGATCGCCCAAAACAAGTTGGTTGCCGCCGTTTGCCACGGCCCTCAAGTATTGATCGAGGGAGACTTACTCCAAGGGCGCACTGCTACAGGTTTCCGAGCCATTCGTAAAGATATGCAGAATGCGGGAGCCAACTATGTAGATGAGCCACTTGTTGTAGATGGCAATCTACTCACCTCGCGTCGTCCGGGTGACTTGCCCATGTTTACGGCTGCGATCTTGACTCGTCTGGGCTTGAGCATTCCCGACACGACTCTGCCGGATGTTAGCGATCGCGATGCAGGTTGGTGGAAGTTGGGCGAAGAGTGGGGCGGCTCCAGTAAGCAGGAGATTGTTAGTGCTATTAATACAGCGATCGCCGGAGAGCGTTACGGTTTGGAAGCTTTTCAGCAATATGCCGAGAAGACAGATGACGGTGAGTTGCGGTCTGTTTTTCAGCATGTCTGCACGGCCAAGAAACAACATATCCAGAAGTTAGAAGGAAGGTTGCGGCTGTTCGGAGAGCAAGAATCTCTGCAAGCGTTTGCCAGCGGCACTCTCGCCACTCTCAAAGGTTGGTTGCAGACCCGCAGTGATGATGTTTCGATTTTGCGGCGAGCCTTGGGCGATTTGCAAACCGGAGTTGTAGACACCTATGCGCTGCGGAATAAGCTGACAGACCCCACCACTACCCTGATTTTCGATCACATGGAGATCGACATTGCCAAGCATGAGCAGCAAGTCGCCGATCTTTACCATGCTCGCATCAGCGCTGGACCAGTTAGCCCCCCTCAGCCTACCTCCGGTGCCGCAGTCAGCGGTTGAGGTGACAGGATAATTGCAGTTCGCTAGCGCTCCAGGCTGGTTAGGAGGATTGAACCATGAAGCGATTTCAAAACCGAACCGAAGCAGGTCAAGCACTCGCAGCTTTGCTCACCCAATATGGCGAGCGCGATGATGTGCTGGTTTTAGGCTTGCCTCGCGGTGGGGTTCCGGTTGCCTTTGAAATTGCTACTGCCCTCCACGCTCCCCTAGATATTTTCCTCGTCCGGAAACTAGGAGTTCCTAGTCACGAAGAACTAGCAATGGGGGCGATCGCTTCCGGTGATGTGCGGGTGCTGAATCAAGATGTGGTGGAGATGCAGCAGATCTCGGATACCACGCTGGAACAGGTAACGCAGAGCGAGAAACAAGAATTAGAACGGCGAGAACATCTATATCGTGGCGATCGCCCTGCTCTCCCGATTCAAGAACAGACGGTGATTCTGGTTGATGATGGCTTGGCCACAGGAGCCACCATGCGAGCGGCAGTCATGGCGGTGCGGCAACAACAACCCCAAGAAATTGTGGTGGCGGTTCCGGTGGGAGCGCGGCAAGCATACGAGCAGATCAGCCCCCAAGTAGACGCCATCATCTGTGCTGTGATGCCAGAGCGCTTTAACTCGGTCGGAGCCTGGTACGAGGAGTTCCCGCAAACTAGCGATCGCGAAGTCTGTGAGTTGCTGCAACGCGCACAAGATAGTTCTTTTCTTTCCGCTCGGCTAGGCGTTTAGTAAATCAACTCAAATTTGAAACTCTAAAAAAGGAAAAACAAATGGAACAAAGTAGTAATCAGCCGATCATGTCTAACCAGTCTAGTAACAGCGAGGCCAGTGATGCTGAGCGTTGGGCCTCGCTCCTTGGAGGAGGTGCCTTAGTTTTAGCAGGTTTACAGCAACGCTCTCTCCGGGGCGTTTTGACCGCAGTTGCAGGCGGGGGCTTGCTTTATCAAGGCATGACCAAGCAAAGCACTGTGCAACAGGCTCAAGGAGTGCTTCAGCAGGCTCAAGATGCCGTGGGTCTTAACAAGGGCATCAAAGTCGAAAAAACTGTGACGATTAACAAGCCTGCCGAAGAGTTATACCGTTTTTGGCGCAACTTAGAGAACCTGCCCCGGTTCATGAAACATCTCAAGTCTGTCACCGCCTACAACAATACGCGATCGCATTGGATTGCCAGCGCTCCTTTGGGCAACAGTGTTGAGTGGGATGCCGACATCATTCAAGAAGAAGAAAACCGCTTCATTGCCTGGGCTTCTGCTGAGAACGCCGATGTTGATAACTCTGGCTTTGTGCGCTTCCAACCTGCTACAGGTAATCGTGGCACTGAAGTCAAAGTCGTGATGGAATACAACATTCCCGGTGGTGCCGTCTCCGCCGCGATCGCCAAGCTATTGGGCGAAGAACCCGAACAGCAAATTGGCGATGAGCTACGCCGCTTCAAGATGCTGATGGAAGCTGGCGAAATTGCCACCACCGAAGGGCAAACATCCTGTCGCGAGTCCCACTAGGCAGGAGTAATCATTCGATGAGAGCAGTTTGCTGGCATGGGGCGAATGATGTGCGCGTAGACACCGTTCCCGACCCTAAAATTCTCAATCCGCGAGACGCAATTATCAAGGTGACAGCAGCGGCCATCTGTGGCTCCGATCTCCACATTTATGACGGCTACATCCCCACCATGCAGCCCGGTGACATTATTGGTCACGAATTTATGGGCGAAGTGGTCGAGGTGGGCAGCGAAGTGCGGAAATTGCAACGAGGCGATCGCGTCGTCGTTTCCTCGATCATTGGTTGCGGTCAATGCTCTTACTGCAACCTGCAACAGTGGTCTCTGTGCGACAACTCCAACCCCAAAGGCTGGCTACAAGAACAAGTCACAGGTTACTCCACCGCTGGAATTTTTGGCTACTCCCATGCCTTCGGAGGCTACGCTGGAGCCCACGCCGAATATATCCGCGTCCCCTTTGCCGACCACGGCGCGATTAAAGTTCCAGAAGGCATCCCCGACGAGAAATTACTCTTTCTCTCCGACGCTTTCCCCACCGGATACATGGGCGCAGAAATGTGCGACATCCAACCCGGAGATACCGTCGCGGTTTGGGGGGCAGGTGCCGTGGGTTTATTCGCCATGCACAGTGCCTATATGCTGGGTGCGGAACGAGTGATCGCGATCGATCGCTTCCCCGAACGCCTCCGAATGGCACGGGAATGGGTCAAAGCCGAAGTGATCAACTACGAAGAAGTAGACGCAGGCGAAGCTCTCAAAGAAATGACCGGAGGACGCGGCCCCGATAGCTGCATTGATGCGGTGGGACTAGAAGCACATGGCATGGGTGTAGAAGGCTTCTACGACAAAGCCAAGCAAGCCGTTCGCCTAGAAACCGATCGCCCCAACGTCCTACGGCAAATGATGGTCGCCTGTCGCAAAGGCGGCACTCTCTCGATCATGGGAGTCTATTCTGGCTTCGTAGACAAAATGCCCTTCGGCGCAGCCTTCAACAAAGGCTTGACCTTCAAAATGGGGCAAATGCACGGCCAGCGCTACATCCCCATGTTGCTAGAACACGTCCTCAACGGCGGCATCGATCCCTCTGCCGTCCTCACTCACACCCTACCCCTAGAAGAAGCCAAACGCGGCTTCGAAATGTTCAAAAACAAACAAGATAACTGCATGCGAGTCATGTTTAAACCGTGACCTAACCCCCTAGCCCCATCTGGCCCCCTCAATCCCCCAATCCTGGGGGAAGTTAAGAGCGTAATTCCCATGTCTGGAGCTAGAAAGTGTAAATAGGGGGTGTAACTTCATCCAAGAGTTACCTCTGGAGGGAGTCTGGGGGACGCAGCCGTCCCTCAGCGGGGGTTTGGGAGCGAGTGCCCCCAAGGGTTCGGTTCTTTTCAGTGTTTATATCAAAACCTAATTTGAAAGCATAAAGGAGCAAGACTAAATGAAAGCACTTTGCTGGCATGGAGCCAACGACGTTCGGATCGGCAACGTCCCCGATCCCACCATTCTCAATCCCCGTGATGCCATCATCAAAATCACCTCCACCGCCATTTGTGGCTCAGACCTCCATATCCTCGACGGCTACATTCCCACTATGAAAGAGGGAGACATCCTCGGTCATGAGTTTATGGGAGAAGTCGTAGAACTCGGTAGTGCCGTCAATAACGTCAAAATTGGCGATCGCGTCGTTGTCCCCTTCACCATCTCCTGCGGCAACTGCTTCTTCTGCCAGCGAGATTTGTGGTCCTTATGCGACAACTCCAACCCCAACGGCTGGATTGCTGAAGCGGCAATGGGGCACTCTCCCTCTGGGCTGTTTGGCTACTCCCACATGTTTGGTGGTTATGCAGGTGGTCAAGCAGAATATGCTCGTGTTCCCTTTGCTGATGTGGGTCTGTTCAAGGTGCCTGATGGACTCAGTGATGATCAAGTCTTGTTCCTGACGGATATTTTTCCTACAGGCTACATGGCCGCAGAAAACTGCAATATCGAGCCAGGAGATACTGTAGCAGTTTGGGGTTGTGGCCCTGTGGGTCAGTTTGCCATCAAGAGTGCTTTCATGCTAGGAGCTGAGCGGGTAATCGCGATCGATCGCATACCCGAACGCTTACAGATGGCGAAAGAGCAATGTGGAGCTGAAATCATCAACTACGAAGAAATTGATGCCGGAGAAGCCGTCAAAGAGATGACGGGCGGGCGCGGCCCTGATAGCTGCATTGATGCGGTAGGGATGGAAGCACATGGCACAGGCCCAATGGCCATGTATGACCAAGTCAAGCAAGCGGTACGGCTAGAAACCGATCGCCCCACTGCCCTACGTCAAGTCATTCTCTCTTGTCGAAAAGGGGGGCATGTTTCCCTCGCAGGCGTGTATGGTGGCTTCCTAGATAAAGTGCCTTTTGGGGCTGCTTTCAACAAAGGCTTGACCTTTAAAATGGGGCAAACCCATATGCACCGTTACATTAAACCCTTGATGGACGCTGTACAGCAAGGCAAGATTGACCCCTCCTTTGTCATTACCCATAAACTACCTCTAGACCAAGCCCCCCACGGCTACGAGATCTTTAGAGATAAAAAAGAGAACTGCATCAAAGTTGTCCTCAAGCCGTAGGTCGTAGTCATGGAGATTGATCCTGCTCCTCAACTTGAAAAGACAGCTTTAATCAACCAGTTGCTCTCGGAGCTGTATAACTTGGTTGAAATTCTAGAAGCTGAGCATATCAAGCCTGACCCTTTTCAGCCTCACTCGCCTAGTCAGGCGGATGGGCTAGAGCTTGCCCCATTGCGATCGCCAATTGTTTAACTTGTCGTTATTGAGCGAAAAATCATGAGTGATACCACAGTCATTAAAGTTCAATCCGCCCAATCTCCTCATGGTGAGTTGGGGCAGAAGTACCTGGCTGGAGGGGTGACCCTTGCCATGCGGATGTGGGAAAACGAGCAACCGGGTGAATCTAAGCCTGAAACTCGTCGTGAATACGAAACCGTAGGCTATGTAATCCAAGGTCGCGCTGAATTACACATAGAAGGTCAAATGGTGCTTCTGGAAACCGGAGATTCTTGGGTCGTGCCGAAGGGAGCCTCTCACACCTACAAGGTTTTGGAGCCATTTACAGCAGTCGAGGCCACCTCTCCTCCCGCTTTTGCCCACGGACGTGACGAGCAATAACCAATTCTCTTAAAAGGGCGATCGCAGAATTCTCTTACGGATTTCGCGATCGCCCTTTTTTTATATTCTGCGATCGCGTTATTTTGCATCTGTTTTAGCAAGCGATCGCTAATTTCGATCTCAGCATTAACCTGAGATTTTTGCTCTGAGCGCTCAAAATAAGCTTAAAATTTGGCGCTTTTGGATGTGAGCATGACCACAGAAAAACACTCGGTTAAATGGCTGAACTTACTCCGCTAAATGACCTAGCTCAAACTAGCTACCCTTTGATAGTGTTGAATTTTGGCCGATTAAGGGAAGTAAGAGTATATCGCGATGCTACTATTGCCTTTCTTGCAAAATCCTTCGTTATTTATCACAATATAAAAATTTCAATATTTTTTCTTTAAGTAGGCGAGAATACATTTCTTTGATAAAGTATTAAGTAAGAATTAAGAGTGTTCCTTTGGCTGAGGTTTTATGTTGCCCTTGGTGCTCTCTCATGAATTGGTTCATCCCTTTAAATTTTTGTATGACCATGAGATTCGCGAAGGCATGTGTTCTGGCAAAGAGCTGTACTACCTCTGGGAAAAATTTCCGGTCGGTAGCAGACAAAAAGCTTTTGCCTTTGCAATGGATTTAGCCGAGCAGGGTAGCCAAGTGTGTATCACTTGTATGAGATCTGAGTATAAAATCTGGGTCAGTCTGAGAACCCTGCCTTCAGGCTTTGCTGCAGCTCAACCGATGCTAGTTGCTGCTTGAATCATGGGTTCTGATTGCTGCTTGTCTAGTCGCCCCGAATCAACTTTTAATCAACTCTGCATTGATTGCGATAGATTTTGTGGCTCCTCGATCGCGCCTCAGGGATACCTAAAAAAATTTTGTGGCCCGTTCTCCGCGCTTCCGGCCAACAGGCGATCGCCTCTGTAAGATTGACCTACACGAGATGCTCGGACTGAATCGAGCCCTAGCTTTGAGAGCTGTATCAGTTCTGCTAAGCGTGGAAGTCTCGTTGGGAAATCTAATTTCAATCTTGTCACCTCATGCAAAGGAGCCGCTGCGGCATGGTATCCCAGGAAGAACTGAAGCTAACAGTTCAATCCCAGCAATCACAAGCCAGTGACCCTAGTGAAGCCTGGTTTCGTAAGCTGGCGGACAATTTGCCGGGAATGATTTATCAGTTCCGATTGGCTCCTGATGGGTCGTTTAGCTTTCCGTTTGTGAGCTTGGGTTGTCGTGAACTCTTTGATTTGGCACCCCATGAAATCCGAGAAGATGGCTCGCGGCTGATCGCGCTGATTTATTCAGAAGATCTTCCTGGCTTTAGCCAATCAGTCGCTGATTCAGCCCAAACTCTAAAACCCTGGCACTGGGAAGGGCGCTTTTGCTTGCCGTCAGGTCAACTCAAGTGGATTGAGGCTGCCTCTCGTCCAGAACTTCAATCCAACGGTGATATTGTTTGGGACGGCATGTTAATGGATGTGACTCGCCGCAGGCAGGCAGAAGAGGCACAAAAACAGGCCAGAGCTGAACTCCAAGCACAACAAGCGTTATCCCAGCTGATCCTGGAATCGATGAGCGACGGCGTGATTGTGGCGGATGAGGCAGGTAAATTTTTGGTCTTCAATCCAGCCGCAGCCAAAATCTTTGGCAATGGAGCGGTAGAGATTGGCCAAGAAGGTTGGTCGGAGCACTATGGGCTGTTTCTTCCAGATACAGTGACACCGTTTCCGATGGAAGCCCTACCCCTCGTCCGAACGCTCCAAGGTGAGCAACCGCAGAATGTCGAAATGTTTACTCGCCATGCTCAGGCTCCAGCAGGGCTTTGGTTGCTGATTAGCGGCAAACCGCTAAAAGACGCCGCAGGTAACTTAAAGGGGGGAATGATTGTCTGTCGGGATGTCAGCGAAGCGAAGCGCGACGAAGTCGTTCGCAAGGCAGCAGAGGCCCAACTCCAAGACTATGCAGAACGGCAAGCGATGCTGAATCGATTAGTCACTCAGATCCGCCAGTCTCTGGATCTAGACATCGTGATTGAAACCACGCTTCAGGCCGTTTGTAACTTATTAGAAGCTGATCACTGCACCTTTTGTTGGTTTAGTCCTGAGGCAGAAACGCCCATTTGGGAAGTTGTCCAGGAAGCCAAGCGGGAGAGCGATCCCAGCTTTTTGGGGCTTTACCCGGTCGATGTCGTCGGTTCGGTCAGCCAGTTGCTGCTGCAACAAGCAGTGATCCAAATTGATGATGTTGAGCAATTTGGCGATCCTATCTACCGTTCGCTGTTGCAAAGCTTAGGGGTCAAATCTGAAGTTCTGCTGCCGATTCGAACCAGTTCAGCGCGCATGGGTTGCCTGACCTGTAATCACCTTACTCAAGCGCATAGCTGGACAGCCAGTGAGATAGAACTGCTTCAAGCTGTCACAGATCAACTGGCGATCGCCCTTAACCAAGCAGAACTCTATCAGCAAAGCCAAGCCAAAGCTCAAGAACTGGCCCAGATTTTACAAGAACTCCAGCGCACCCAGTCCCAAATGCTCCAGAGCGAAAAGATGTCTAGCCTGGGCCAACTTGTGGCGGGGGTCGCCCATGAAATCAATAATCCGGTGAACTTCATCTATGGCAACCTCACTCATGCTGAGGGCTACACCCAAGATCTGTTAGGGCTATTACATCTGTATCAGAAGTATTACCCCACACCCTACCCAGAAATTCGAGACGAGGCTGTGACGATTGATCTAGCGTTTCTACAAGCAGACTTGCCCAAGCTCCTCACGTCTATGCGGGTAGGGGCTGATCGAATTCAAAAAATTGTCACCTCACTTCGCACCTTTTCGCGTATGGATGAGGCCGAGATGAAAGAGGTGGATATTCATGAAGGTATTGACAGCACCTTGATGATTTTGCAAAACCGTCTCAAGGCCAGATCCGATCGCCCCGAAATTCGCGTGATTAAGCAGTACAGCGGCTTGATGCGGATAGAATGCTACGCCGGACAATTGAATCAAGTATTTATGAATATCTTGGCGAATGCGATCGATGTTTTAGAAGAAAGTTCTGCCAAGCACAACCCCTCTAAAGCGCTTACCATTACCATTCGTACAGAATGGGTGGGTTCTAAATGGGTGAAAATTGCGATCGCAGATAATGGGCCAGGTATTCCAGAACAGGTGCAAAAACGGCTCTTTGATCCCTTTTTTACGACCAAACCGATGGGCAAGGGCATTGGCATGGGGATGTCGATCAGCCATCAAATTATTACGGAGAAGCACAGTGGTACCTTAATATGCTGCTCATCTCCGGGTGAGGGAACCGAGTTTGTGATCCAAATTCCTCGTACTCAGTCAGCCTTGAAGTGATTTTTAAGGGATTGAACCGCAGCCCTTTCTATCGGCGATCGCGGCTCTTTTGCCCAAGTCATACCTGCGGCACCATAGCAGGATGGCACATTAGCTGCGATACTTTTACCCGTACACTGAGCGAATTGATCCGCACTGAGCTTTAGCCTTGGGTATAGAACTACGCAGCTACGTTTATCTAGACAATATTCAACCGCAGCATGCGGCATTTTTGGGAACCGTGGTGCCTGGGTTCTTGCCTCTTCCAGGGGACACTTCGTTATGGGTAGAAATTTCTCCCGGCATTGAAATCAACCGGATTACAGACGTTGCCCTCAAAGCCACTTCGGTTCGTCCTGGCTTGCAAATCGTTGAGCGTCTGTATGGCTTGCTAGAAGTGCATTCCCGGAACCAGGGAGATACCCGTACCGCTGGGATCGCCATTCTGGAAGCCCTAGGCGTGAAAGAGCGCGATCGCCTGAAGCCACGGGTCGTTTCTAGCCAGATTATCCGCAATATTGACGCTCACCAAACTCAGTTAATCAACCGCTTTCGGCGAGGCAATCTGATTTTGGCAGGCCAAACCCTTTATGTCTTAGAAGTCGAACCTGCCGGGTATGCGGCGCTCGCTGCCAATGAAGCAGAAAAGGCAGCAGGAATTAAATTGCTAGAGGTGCAAGCCTTTGGTAGCTTTGGACGGCTGTATTTAGGGGGAGATGAGCAAGACATTCTCGCTGGCTCCAGTGCTGCTCTGGGAGCTATTGAAAGTGTGACTGGACGCGAAAACCCGACTGATCGAGGCAAGGAATAAAGGAAGCACTCAATGGCAAATCCAGAACATTTGGCCCTATTGAAAATGGGTGCTGTGCGATGGCTGGAGTGGAGAACCCACAACGGTGCTGTAGACCCGGATTTGAGCGAAGCAGATCTGAGCGGCATCAACCTCCGAGGCGCAGATTTGCGAGGAGCTAATCTGAAGCGGGTAGACCTCAGCTACACAAAATTGATTGCCGCTAACCTCAGCCATGCGATTCTCAACAATGCCAACCTGCAAGCTGCTGACTTGGTGGAAGTGTATCTGTGTAATGCCGAGTTGGTTGATGCCAGCCTGATGCAGGCAGACTTGCGTGATGCCAACCTCAGCGGGGCTAACCTGATTGGCACGGATTTGCGGGGCACCAATTTTAATCGAGCTGACCTGAGCCAAGCCAACCTCATTGGTACTGATCTACGAGAAGCCAACCTCCGAGGTGCAGACCTGAGTGAAGCGCGTTTGAGCCGAGCCAACTTGAGCGAAGCCAACCTGATGGGAGCTAATCTAAGCCAAGCAGATCTCAGCAACGCCACTCTCTACAACGCTGAACTTATGACTGCTCACCTTTACCAAGCCAACCTTGCCAAGGCCAACTTAATCCAGGCGCATCTGGGTCGGGTGTACGCTTCTAGAGCCAATCTGAGCGAAGCGGATTTATCTAAAGCTAATTGCACTTGGGCCAATCTCAGCAAGGCCAATCTCCAGGGAGCCAATCTCAGTTATACGAACCTGCGAGGCACCAACTTGAGTGGAGCCAATCTGCAAGGAGCTAATTTGCTAGGAGCTGAACTGGGCTGGGTTAACCTATACAAAGCCAATCTGCAAGGAGCCACTCTCCCTGATGGTTCTACCCACCGTTAGGATTGCTTAGGGGCGAAGCATTCGGTAGAGGCTTTTGGGATAATTACCAAAGCTCTTGACCGAATGCTTCGCCCCTACCTATTACCGAATGCTTCGTCTCTACCGCTCATGATTTGGCGATCGCCCTTGGTTGGAGTTTTAGCTCTATGCGATCGCCGGGTTTTGGTTCTAATAGTTGGGTTGGCAGGTTCTTGGCACTCAGTTGAGTCCGTAATGCAGCCGCGCTACCCATGCTTTGGATGACTGCCATCAGCACTCCTTCAAAGGTGACATCGCCCCCGGCTGCAGTGGGTAGCATCACTTGAGGTTTCACCGCTTCTGCTAACTCTAAAGCACTGTTTTTCCCTTGAATAATTGGCCCCAACACAGGCACTTTCATGTCAATGACTGGGGTGATCACCACATCCACAGATTCCATTTCCTTCAGGATGGGGGCATGGTAACCATGAGGCTCGTAATAAAGGGTGAGTTCAGAAGCAAGTTCTTTGAGGAAATAGGCATTCTCAGTCAGAAAAGGGCCAATCGGTGATCCGGGCAGCGCTTGAATACTAACCTGATTGTCTAGATTAAAGCTTTCCCCATGCGCCAGCGTCGTTACTTGGTGGTAACCCAACTCGCGCACAACTTTGGCAGCGTTGGGAGAAGCGACGACCGGAATGCTGCGATCGAGTTGTTTAAGGGTAGGCGGATGGGTGTGGTCTTCTAAACCTTGGGATAGCAAAATCAGGTCGATGCGATCAGGAATGGGACGCTCTTGAGGACGGGTGCCTTTAAACAGCCAGTTAATATTGCCAAACACCAACGGCCCTACCAACCAAGGATCGAGCAGAATACGTTTGCCACCGATCTCTATCAGCCAAGAGTTGCTATCTAGCCAGGTCAGATACATGTTCTACTTGCTTCTTGCTTCTTGCCTTTATTCTACGCAGTTGTTGTTTGCTAACAAACTAGCGATCGCCCTTCCAGCCCCATTGTCTCTAAGCTAGCGAACAGCAAGCCTGTATGTATTCAAAGGCACTAAAAGCTTTAAAGCTATCTGCCCAATCGGGAAGATGGGGGTGCTAGAAATCTGTGTCATCTTTGGGTGGCATAGGTGCCCCTGGCTTCTATGAGTCGATTTAGTTCATAAGTATGAATTACAGAACCTTTGAAGAAGTGATGGCAGAGCGCGTCAGAACTCTGGATGATATTCGAGCCACAATCGAGCACATCCATTGCCTGGTCGATATCATCGCTGAACAAATTAAGTTAGAGCACCAGTGGACGAGTTCTGGTTCTAGTTCTGATGCTGAGGTTACTTCAGATAGACAAGCTAATAGACGCTTTGATCAGCGGCTAGGCTATGTGCCTAGCCGCTGATCAAATTTTTTTCTAGCATATCTATCGTGTTGCTTCATTGCATTGTTAATCTGCGATCGCCCAACGCAGATAAGGCTGGCCCTTCACCACGTTTTGATAGGTGATTTCGCTCAAAGGTCTACTAGTCAGTCAATTATTAGTTGACGGGTAAAGTCGATGCAGTTTTATCCTGGCATCTGCGGTCGTAAATCGCCAATCAATCCAGGTCTTCTCTTGATTGCGCTCCTCTTGCCAAGCTTCTACTT
>JAHHIL010000031.1 GCA_019358975.1 Trichocoleus desertorum ATA4-8-CV12 | reverse complement strand
CAGAGCTACAAACTGGAAAGCATCTGTAGGTGTCATGACCCTTGAAACGTAGCCAGTGAAGGCTCAGACTGGTCAGCTATCTAAAGTCGAGGCATGAAGCCCCGTTCTTTAGAGCGGGGTGCTGACAAATATTTTTTGAGGAACCAGGCGCTACATCATTAACTTTAAAGATAATTTTTCAAACCGTGAAATTTTAGTAGAGAATAGTTGCCCCTATGTTCTACTGGCTTCATGTGTTCTAAGATATCAACTTGCGATCGCCGAATCAAACCCACTTATTTTGTTAAGACTACTCATTACATAAAGCTTCAACCTATTCAAAGACAGGTGAGCTATTTGACCCCGAAAGTGGTAACTTGTCCTAACACCGAGCGCTTAAATGCAGCTCAACGCAAAATTTCTTAACTAAAACTATTGCCAGGAAAGGAGGTGAATGTTCCATGATTGAAACCGGACGGAGTAAAGCTCAACTTATTAACTTTCTTCAAGAAGAACTTTCAGTTTCGGCTGCTTCTATGGCCTTGGCTCTGCGGCGATGTGAGCAGCAATCTGGTTCCTTGCCCATTATTCTTTGGCAATATGGTTTCATTTCCTTGGAGCAATTGGAACAAGTTTTTGACTGGCTTGCTAGTTCGTCTATCTGAAGTCTCTTTGAGAGGATGAGGTTGCTAGATGATTAGTAACGCGATCGCGCTTTAGGTCTTACTAAACTAAATTTGACTGGACTCAACCTGACCAAACTCAAGAATATGTTGGGCGGTGAGTTGAGGTTTTTCTAAATGCGGCACATGACCACATTCAGGAATCCAAATCAGCTTACTCTTAGCGATCGCCTGCTGAAATTGCGTGGCATCGCCAGTTCCCAAAATTTTGTCTGCCGCTCCCCACAGAATCAACGTCTGCTGCTGAATATGGGTCAGCTTGTTTCTGAAAGAACCATAACCACCACTTTGGGTGAAAGCAGCGAGTGCTTCACGCCAACTGGGTAGTTCAAGATGTAAGGCTGCACAGAGTTGAGCATCTGGAGAAGCAAAGGTGGGATCGTAGTAGGCAGTGCGGCTAATGCGATCGCGAACCTTGGGGCTGCGGAGAATGCCTGCTGCCAGATGCGCTATCGGTGCTACTAAGAATTTTCCCAAGGCTGGCCCACTTCTAAAGCCTGCACTATCAATTAGTACGAGCTTTTGCACACATTCAGGATAAGCCAGTGTGAAGTCGATGGCAGCGGCTCCCCCCATCGAAGCGCCTACCAAAATTACGGGTTGATTGATCAGAGCCTTCCAGAAAGCATAGAGGTGAGTCTTGATGGCCGTGGGACTGAACGGATGCCCTGCTGTGCGATCAGTAAACCCAAATCCTAATAGATCTACAGCCCAAGTTTCAGACTGAGCGGCTAAGAGGGGCAGAAGCCGACGAAACTCAAACACAGAGCTGTCAAAACCGTGGAGTAACAAAATCGGAGTGCCACCATTGTCCTGCTGGACACCAACCTGATGAACATAGGCTGTCGCGATCGCCTGTGAGCATAGGGGTGTGAGAATATCCTGACACTCAATGCTTTGCGCCAAGGCAATTGAAGCAGGTTCGGTGAGGTTTTGGGCTAGGGGCGGAAGAAAACTGGTGAGCATAAACTCCAGTTTACCTTGCAGCCTGGTCCAATTTTGTGATCTTTAACCGAAGTAAGAGATTAGCCGAAGTAAGAGATTAGCTGAAGTAAGAGAGATGTAGAGGTGGGAAACTTAGACGACCAAATCTGAAGGTAGCGACTACAAATTTAATAAGTACGTTGAGAGGCTACTGAGTTAGTTGGAAGCGGGACAGGGGATGGGTTCTGGAGCCGCTAGAGCCAAGATGTGATAACAAGAAGGAGTTTCTTCGCCTAAAACTTCGTTCAGTCTGTCACGAATCAGGGTGTGTAGGTCCCGAATCGAATCACCGAAGTCGTGCTTGATATGCAACAAACCTGTACGTTGTTGGTAGTCCCGACCATATAGCGCAATGAAGTAGGTGTGGCGTTCTTGGTTGGGAGCGTCCAAAACAAAATCTCTCATTGGTTTCTCCTGCGGATTAGGTAAATCCAGTTGTTGCGGCTGAGATACTTGAATAGCGAGGGCAGCCTGATTATATGTTGCGGTTCGTTTTCTGGGCTCTAGAAGCTATTGTTGTGCGGTGACTTAACTGTCTTGAGATTAAAACGATCCGCCTTGATCCTCTACTGTATTTCTACCCTGGTAGGCAGTTAGTCTCTAGTCTCTTTGTGTAGAATTCGGTAGTTTTACGCCCTCATCTTTAGAGATATCTGAGTAAGTCCTTGATCAAATCCACAATGGCATTAATGGGGTTTCCGGAGGATTTGCAGCGCGATCGCTCTTTCTTTAAGTCTCAGACTACTATTGCAGACTACTGATGCTTTGCTTTTGTTCGTGCCTGTTGAGTTTTTGCCAACGGGTCTATCGTATCGCATTTACCGATTTTGGAGCACTCCGAAACGCTAACTATAGCGACTCTTTAAACTAGCAAGCTGATTATGCCAGTTAGGGTGCCCTAACAGAACGATTTTCTGGCTGAAGTCAGGGTTTGGTAAGAATCGAGGTTTCCTTTGCCTCAGTTAATCTCCTGTCTCATGGATTTTCTATGGTTTCTCTTGATCAGCTCGCTCACTTTTTAGATCAGTTCTTGTTGGCTCAACAGTTTGAACTTGATCCCAATGGCATTTACCGACCATCCACCCGCCCTATTCATCGCTTGGGCTTGGCTCTAGAACCCTGGCCCTATCTGAGACAATGGGCAATGGCCACACAGGTAGACGCCTTGTTCCTGCACCGACCCTGGAATCTTGGAGAACAACTACCTGCGGATATTGGGGTTGTAGCTTATCACTTAGCCTTTGATGAACGACTCACGCTTGGCTTTAACCCTTTGCTAGCTGATGCTCTCGGTTTATTTGCGATAGAGGAATTAGGCCAAAAAGCTGGACGACCGATTGGCATGATTGGCAATGTTTCTACTCAAAGTTTTGTTGGTTTTTGCGATCGCGTGCAGCACATATTTGGTGGATACGAAGCCATAGAAACGGGTAATTTGTCTGAGGTTACATCTGAGGTTACAAAAGTGGCTGTTGTGGGAGCGATGACCGATGCCCTAGTGCGAGAAGCAAAGACACAGGGGACGGAGGTTTACATCACAGGACAATTTCGGCAGCCTGCTCGCTCTGCGGTGATTGCAACGGGGATCAATGTCATTGTGGTGGGTCATCGCCGCAGTGAGGAGTGGGGATTGCAGGCACTAGCTGACATCCTGCGCGATCGCTGGCCCCAGTTAGAAGTCGTTTTACCCCCATCTTAGGTGGTATTTTTGTACTATAAAAACAATTCCTTCTGGAAGACGGCTGTTCTGATTTAACGCTTTATAAAAGAAGAGATTGGATGGTTGCAGCATCCAAAATTGAGAGGCTAGGAGCGATCTCAGCCAAAATGTTTTTTAAGGAAATCTAGATTTATGCCAGTTGAAGAACTTCGCAAAAGCAAAATGATGGTGCATCTCTTAGATGCGTTGGATGCAGGGCAAGATATTGGTCACTATGGCAAGCTGACCTTCGCCATGATTGCCCGTCACTTTATGGAAGAAGACGAGCTGATCACTTATTTGCAAAAAGCGCCTGATTGTAGCGAAAGCGAAGCCAGATCGCTGTTTCAGCAAGTACAGGGTAAAGACTATAACCCACCAAAGCGCGATCGCATTCTAGAATGGCAGCAGCAGCAAGACTTTCCTATTTGCCCCGATGCTCATGATCCGGATGCTTGCAATGTGTACAAAGAGCTGGAATTTCCAGAGCATGTTTATGAACATATCGCTAGCTATTATGAGCACAAAGCAGAAGCCTGAAATTAGGAGCCAGTGCTAGTTAATCTCTAACTAACCATCGCGACTGTGCCTAAAGCTGTGGGTAGTTTTTGCTCTGCTTGCATAGGAATCTCAATGCTAAATCTAGTGCCTTGCCCAGGAATGGATTCGCATTCAATGCGGCCTTGATGCTTCTCGGTGATGATCTGATAACTAATCGCTAGCCCTAAGCCCGTTCCCTGCCCTACGGGCTTAGTTGTGAAGAAGGGATCGAATAATCTGGCTCGCACCGCTTCACTCATCCCAGGCCCATTGTCAGCGATTTCAACTTTGAGGAGATGGGAGTCTACCATCAGGGTGCGAAGGGTAATGGTGCTGGGATCAGCTTGGATTGCTGCGGGCGATCGCTGGGTATTGTACTCATCTAAGGCATCAATCGCATTGGTCAAGATATTCATAAATACCTGATTGAGCTGACCAGCGTAGCAGTTGATCAGGGGAATGTCGCCATATTCCTTGACCACGAGTACGGCGGGATGCTCTGCTCTGGGCTTCAGCCGATTTTGGAGAATCAGCAAGGTGCTATCAATGCCCTCATGAATATCAACAGGTTTCATCTCAGCTTCATCTAAACGCGAGAAGTTGCGTAAAGATAAAACAATTTGTCGAATGCGATCGGTGCCTAACTTCATGGAGGCCAATGTTTTTGGTAAATCCTCGATCAGAAATTCCAGTTCGATCGCCGCAGCTTGAGCCTGTAATTCAAGGGGTAAATGATGAGCATGTTGGTTGAGGGTGCTCACCAAATCCAACAAATCTTGGGTGTATTCATCTACATAAGTCAGATTACCGTGAATAAAATTGACTGGATTGTTGATCTCATGGGCGACACCCGCCACTAACTGGCCTAAACTCGACATCTTTTCGGTTTGGATTAATTGGCTTTGGGCTGCTCGCAGTTCTTGGAGGGTTTGAGCCAGTTGTTTGGCTTGTTGTGTGCGTTCTTGTGCTAACTGCTCAACTTGTTCTGTGTGTTGAATCGATAGACGTAGATAAATTGTCAGCAACGCGGTTAACAATAAACCAAGGCTCAACGCTGTCCAAGTTCCTGAATAGGCCGCAGCACTGGTAAATTTAGGGGTGGGCGCTATTTGGAGTAGCCATTGCCGACCTGCAACATTTAACGTGCGAGTGCAAACGACTGGATTCACGCATAAGGAACTTGAACCCGCTTGAGAGACCAGTTGGATGTTGGGGTCTGACAGTACCTGTTTAGTTTCAGATTGATAGATCGCTAACAAGCGTTTTTGACCTACAGCGGAATTGTCAAAAACATAGAAGTCAAGATTGTCTAACTTCAAGCCAGTTAAGGCAGGCTCAACTATTGTGGGGATCGCAAAGACCCCGGAGATGACCCCTTGAAAATTCTGCTGGCGAGCTTCTGGACGATCTAAAACGGCACCATTTTTATAAATAGGTAGGACCGTCAAAAAGCCTAGCTGTTTTTGAACGATGAGAGTAATCCGTCCGGTTGAGTGCATTTGGCCAGTTGTCAGGGCTTGGGCGATCGCAATCCGACGCATTGGTTCTGATGCGAGATCAAATCCTAAAACTCCATGCAGTTTTTGGAACGGTTCTGCGTAGGTAACAGGAAAATACTCTAGGCGATCGCTAGCTCTCACTATCTGGTTTTGGGAGTCTGACTCTTTTATCTCAAAACTAGATAGACCTGTGGCTTGCACTTCCTGCTCAAATTGGACGCGATTTTCGCTGGTCACTCTGGGAGCCCAGTTAAATCCATAAATACTAGGATGATTCTGGATGAAGTCTGTCAAAAACAGCTCGAAGTCGCGCCGACTAACTTGATCGGAGGCTTGATACAGCTTCCCAGTTGCTTGGAGAATTTCTAAGTTAGTGTCGATGTTTTGTTGTAGGGCTCTAGATAGTAAAGTGACCTGGTTACGGACTTCAATCTTTAATCGTTCTTGCTCCCAATGCCGGACGGTAGCACTCGCCACAACCGATAGTAAAGTTCCAGCACAAAGAACCAGCCATACTGGTAAGTAACGGCGTTTTGGGGATGGAGATTGAGTCACTGGGTTTGACCTTGGGGCGTAAGAGAAAAATTTGACGACTCAGCAAAACTTAGTAACTACGGCCCGCTTTAGGGAGCTACAGTTACTATTCTTTTTGTCAAAATATATATTAAATTGCTATACAAATCTTTACCGATTTTTTGCATTATAACGGCGCTTCCTCAGAACCTAATAGCGCGAAATGGCTGATTAGCAGAACTCGGTTTTATTAATGCTTTACGGCTTTGATAGAGAGTCTTAGGGACATTACTTAGAATTTGTAGTCATTGATCTCTATGAAGATCAAAAAGGATTGAAAATTACAACAGCTTGCTGCGGGAGAAAATTAGGGTTTGCCCCGTGAACTCAGATATACAGCAAGCAGCACGTAAAAATTCTAGCCCTTAACCAAAGTGCTGAGCTAGAGAGATTAGTTTATCTGGCTTCATCAAATCTAAACACCTGAACGGCTTATCCAGGCTCCAACAATTATTCGATGAATTGTATGAACCGCACTCTTGGCTGTGGTAGGTCGCTATAGTAAACAGACTTGGCTTCAATTTCTTGCAGTTGTCCTAACGCTAAACCGCAGGGTCTCCCATACTTTATCTGCACCCGATCGCTCGCAATTTTTAGGGCTGTACGCGATCGCGCTACAAAGTCACTCAATTCATAGTCCTGGTTAGGGATGAAGTAGTCTTTGACGATGAGAGAAGGAGAATAGCAAGTGTCCTGAGAACCATCGGGCCATTGGATTTGAAAGCGAATTTCAGGCATAGGAAGCTAGAAGTTGTTGGTAATGATGGAGGTGCATCTGGGCAGAAGTGGCCCAAGTGTAACGAGATAGAACTGCTTTGCTTTGCTGCACCAAAGAGTGAGATAAGCTGGGCTGAACCACAGCCAGCATGGCCTCTGCGATCGCGGTAGGTGATTCGGGATCTACGAGGAGCGCTTGCGCCTCAGAGAGAAATTCAGTGAAGGGAGTTTGGTTAGAGGTGATGACTGGAAGACCAGAGGCGATCGCTTCTAGCAACACCAAGCCCCACCCCTCTTTGAGCGAAGGAAAGACAAAGGCATCGGCAGTCCGATACAGAGATGGGAGGTCCGCATCGGCAATCACTCCTGGTAACACCAAAGATCGACCAATTTCGATTCCCAGTTCAGCCGCGATCGCAAAAAATTCGTCTCGGTAGGATTGGTAATCAAATAAGGTGGCACCTCCGGCGATCGCTAATTGAGCGTTGGGATAATGCGATCGCACTTGGGCAAAGGCTTGCAGCAGTCGAATCGAGTTTTTGCGAGGTTCAATTCCCCCGACCGTGAGATAAAGAGGAGAACCATGCAAGCTCCATCGTTCTTTCATGCCTGCTTCTGAGCCATCAGGGATAGACGTAAATCTCTCCAGATTCACCCCGTTTACAACTCGTAGAGCTTGAATCTGATATTGCTCTTGCAGTGCAGCCTGCCAATCGTTACTGACACAGAAGCACAGGTTCGCGGCTCGAATCGAACGATCCTGGCACTGCCGCAAATAAGGACTACTATAGGCTTCAATATGATGCACAGTGCGAATAAAATGGGGAATTTGTTGCTGCTGTACTAGCTTGGCTAAGGCATTGGCGCTAATGCAATCTTGGGCATGATAGCAGTCATAAATTGCTTCAGACTGGCTTAAATAGTCCACAAATTCCTGAATCCGCTACTGAATGAGCGCATCGATGCCCGCCGGAGCAGATCGGGCAGGAACAAGCTGGTAATTGCAATTCAAAGGATAGTCAAATCCTGTGCCATCTTTATCTAAAGCATAAACACAGACCTCATTGCCTAGATGATGTAGCGCGCTGGCTAACTCCAGCGTATGAATGACGCTGCCTCTGGGCTTAGTCGAGTAGGTGAGTAGAGCAATTTTTAAGTTGGCTGGGAGAGAAGCCTGGGAGAAGTCTCGATCAGCCTGATCGCTAACAGGTGCAGTATGGCTCATCTCGTTACACCTGCTGGGGAGAAGCCTGTCAGCGGTGCTTGAGACAAATCCCAAAAGACAGTAGATTCCTGGCTTGAGTGTAAAACCAGGTGCTGCGTAGGTTGCACTTCTCCTACCACCTCACAAACTAAACCTTGTTGCCGAAAGCAAGCCTGAACTGCTGAGGCATTGTGAGGCCGCACGCTGAGGAGAAAACCATAACTGGGAAAACTGACCAGCCAGCGCTCCAGCGTTAAGCTCGGTGGGCAGGGAACTTGGTCTAAATTCAGGACAGCTCCACAGCCAGAGGTTTCCAGCAGCATCAGCAGCGTACCAATGATGCCACCATTGCTGATGTCTTTGCCCCCATTACATAATCCTGTTTCAGCGATATGAGGCAAGATAGCTAGATTTTCTCGCAACTGCACCGGATCAGCAGTCGTGGCCGCGTCCCAAAAGGGATATTTAGCATGGGATTTACCCCGAAAGTCGGTAGCCACTAGGATCAGATCTCCAGGTTGAGCCTTAAAGCTACTAATCAAACGCTGCGATCGCCCTAAGATTGCGACTGAGAGAGCGTTGTAGGGACTATGGCAATTGGTATGTCCACCCACAATTGGCACATTGTACGCTTGAGCCGCCGCTTGCATCCCTTGCCAAATCGCTTCAGTACTGCTGGTAGACTGACTCCACAGAGTATCAACCACCGCGATCGCTCGCCCGCCCATCGCAGCAATATCACTGATGTTCACCATCACCGCCGACCACCCTGCAAACCAAGGTTCTGTTTCTACGAGCAGCGGTAACATGCCCTCTGCGGCTAACAAGAGATATCCTTCTCTATCTGGAATGGCCGCACAATCATCTCCCAGCAGTACGTTGGCAGACGTCCATTGTGGCCCCATGCTTAAAGCTTGTGATGCTGTTTGGATATCCTGCTTCTGCAAAAGACTGAGAGATTGGCGCAATTGGGCAGCGAGGGAAAGTAGCATCAAGAAGCCTCTCTGGCTTGCAAAGATAGAATGGGACGCATCTCGGTGTTAGGAGGATAGAAACTGAGATCTGCTTCCATCAAGTGATGCGGATGAGTAAGGATCGCCATCTCTTCTAAGGATTGCCAGTGTAGCCGTTGGAAGAAGCGTACATTTTGCAACTGCACCGTAGCGAGAAACTGTTGACAGCCCCAAGTATTCGCAGTTGTGACAGCTTTGTAGATCAATCCTTTACCGATTTGCCAACCCTTACGATAGTCCGGGTGAGTGCCTAGCCTACCCCCATACCAAATGCCTGGTTTGGCTTCGTAGATTCGCACCACTCCAAGGACCTGCTGGGTAGCGGTGGCGATCGCTACGATAGGATAGGCAAATTGATCAATTTCATCTACGTCATCTCCAGAAAAGAGTTGCTGTTCTTCCACAAAAATGGCACGACGCAACGCAAAGTAAGCTGCAATGTCTTGAGCATCTGTTGCGAGTTTGAATTCGTAAGTCTTCATGGACTAGATTTTCGAGAACTACTATTCTGTTACGTTGATTTTCTGATTGGGCGAAGCCCAATCAGAAAATCAACTATGATAAAGCACTACTTTTCAAAGGTAGAAAGAGCCGAGCAAGCGCCACACTTCGCACAACCTGCTTTGATATCCGCCGATGACATCCCTGCCTGCTTCAACATGGCACCAACTCGTTCATAAAGAGGGAACATAAATTCGCTCTTAGGAGCAGGATAATGAGCGAGGGGAGTACCCGTGATGGGAACAAAGGGCACCACAAAGGGATAAACACCCATTTGAATCAGGCGATCGCAAACTACCAACAAGGTCTCTAAGCTATCTCCCAACCCTGCGAGTAAGTAGGTATTCACTTGGCCCCACCCAAACACTTTAACAGCGGCAGCAAAAGCCTCAAAGTAATACTCCACGGAAACCGTAGCTTTCCCTGGCATAATCCTTGCCCGAACCTCTGGGTCAGCTGCCTCCAAATGCATGCCTAAGCTGTCAATCCCTGCCGCTTGCATGCGATCGAACCAGACAAAATCATCTGGAGGTTCGCACTGTGCCTGAATCGGGATATTCACCCTGGCTTTGATGGCTCTGGCACATTCTGTCAAATAAGCCGCACCGCGATCGCTACTGTTGGGGGTTCCTGTCGTCATCACCATTTGCTTCACCCCATCTAGCCGCACCGCTGCTTCGGCCACTTCAGCCAGTTGAGCAGGAGTTTTCCGAGCAATCGTTCTCCCTGTTGCCAGCGATTGCCCAATCGCACAAAACTGACAAGAGGTGTCTGTATTGCCATAGCGCATACAGGTTTGCAGCACCGTGGTCGCCAAGACATCGCGGCTGTGCAACAAGGCAATTTGACTGTAAGGAATGCCGTCAGCCGTCGTGAGGTTGTAGAACTGGGGGGGCTGGGGAAACTGAACTGGGGCGATCGCGCCACCCTGCTGTGAAGCATCCCTCGCGTCTTGATCTACTTGCAGATATATCTGCTGCGTGGTTGGATCAACCTCAAGATCAACCTCAACGGTATAAGGTGACTGAGCCGCAGGGCTGTTGTAGGTAGGCACCATCACCGTTGTACCGTCTACCGTCACAGCTTTGTGATCAGAAGGACCAGCCCCACCTTTACGTCCTGCGGCTCCAATTTCTTGCTGTACCAGCTTCAGTCCATGTGTTTGCAGTTCTACAATCAACTGTTGCTTGTTCATAGACTGGGTTTGCGCTCCCACCGAAACTTTCTCTCAGACTCTTGAATCGGCACATCGTTAATACTGGCCTCTCGTCTTTGCATCAACCCATTCTCGGCAAACTCCCACTGTTCATTGCCGTAAGCCCGATACCAGTAGCCAGAATCGTTATGCCATTCATACTCAAATCGCACCGAGAGCCGATGATCTGTAAAGCTCCAAAGCTCCTTTTTGAGACGGTAATCTAACTCCTTCGCCCACTTGCGCTCCAGAAAAGCCGCGATCGCTTCCCGTCCGCTGAAGAATTCAGCTCGATTGCGCCACTGGGAATCTTCTGTGTAGGCCAAGGCCACCTTTTGGGGATCGCGAGTGTTCCAAGCATCTTCTGCGGCTTGAACTTTGGCTTTTGCTGTTTCCAGGGTAAAGGGTGGTAGGGGTGGTTTTATTTTCATGCAGTGTCGCAGTTAGGGAGTAGGTTGTAGGGAAGAGTCAAGCGGTGCTTCGGTCGCTGGAAAACTGCTGTCGGGAGATTCTGCCATCACTGTCTGGGCCTCCAAATTGACTTGCAATTGCAGTAACTCTGGGCGGGAATAGTGACCGACACAATCCATCATGCGTTTCCGTTTGGTAATTAAGGAGAAATTTAGATCCGCGATCGCCATGCCCTCCCCTTTTGTAATCGGTGGACAAAGATGATTTCCTTCGGGTCCAATAATTGCGGTATTACAGCCACCACTGAGCACCCGTTGTAGCTTCTCATCAGCGGTGATTTGACTGACCTGTTCTGGAGAGAGCCAACCTGTGGCATTGACCACGAAACAGCCAGATTCCAAGGCATGATGGCGAATGGTGACTTCAATCTGGTCCGCAAAAATCTGCCCAACTAAGGAACCGGGGAATTGGGCACAGTGAATTTGTTCATGCTGAGCCATGAGGGCGAATCGAGCCAAAGGATTGTAGTGCTCCCAACAAGCTAAGGCACCCAGTTTTCCTACTGCTGTCTCCACAACCCTCAAACCAGAACCATCTCCTTGTCCCCACACCATCCGCTCATGATAGGTGGGTGTAATCTTGCGCCGCTTCAACAATAGGGTGCCATCGGCATCAAAAATTAGCTGCGTGTTGTAGAGAGAGCCATGATCTCGCTCATTGACTCCTAGCACCACCACCATTGCATAAGAACGAGCCGCTCTGCTCACCGCATCAACCACTGGCCCAGGTACACTCACCGCTTCTTCATACAGCCGCATATGTTCCTGACCCATGAGAACGGGCGGTTGCACAAAGGAGAAGTAGGGATAATAAGGGATCAAAGTCTCAGGAAAAACGACTAGTTGGGCACCCTCCTTAGCCGCTTTAGCGATCGCCTGCAACACCTTCTCTGTCGTGCCATCCCGACTAAACAAAACCGGGCTAATCTGTACGGCTGCGGCTCGGATGGTATGGGAATCGTTCATTGCTTGTAGTTCATCCCTTAGAGAGTCCAAGTATCTAAAATTAAGGCTCCATCTTTGCGATGCAGGAGCACTAAATCCAGCACATCTAAAGGATTGATCGGACGGATGCCAGGAATCAGGGAGGGTTCTCCGTGACCATACAAAGCTTGTAGAGCAAAGCGGCAAGCATAGACTTTGCCACCTTCCGCCATAAACTTGCTGATTTGGTCATTAAAGTTCTGATGCCCAGGGAAAGCGGCATCTCCTAACTTGGGAAATCCCCGCTGTACCCCCAAAGTCACACCAGGACCATACAGCAAGACAGAAGTCTCAAATCCCTTACGCAGTAGACGTGTAGCTTGTAAGAGATTAACAAAACCGATCGATCCTTCAAAAGCCACGGTATGGAACGTGACTAACGCTTTCTCCCCAGGCTCGGCTTTGACATCGGGAAATACTTTCTCTTCGTAATCCACAAAGAAATCACCCACTTGATGGGCAGGAGTGGTTACTTCAGGCATATGGCTCTCCTTGAGTTGTTTTCCTGGAATGGTGTTGCCAGATTAAGGGCTAGCTGAGACGGGCTTTGTATCTCTCACTACGAAAGCTGCAAGTCTAACCATAAGGCTAGGGGAGGCGATCGCTATGGCTCACTTTTAAGAGATTGAGGCTTAAATCCTCCCAGGCTGTACTTAAGTACCTATCTAAATCGATAGGTAGCTAGGAGCCTAGTAAAAACTCATTAACCACACTCCAGGCATTAGGGTGAGACACTTTCTTCCGCGCCACGATGTAGTCAGCCAAATAACTCGCATCGCGGGCAATGCCAGAAAAACGTCCTGACCCCCAGGTATACAACCACGGAAGACCTAGAAAATAGAGTCCCCAGGCTCCGGTGACACCTCGCTCATGACCGGGATATCCCTTGCCATCGAACACGGGTACCTCAATCCAGCTAAAGTCAGATTGGTAGCCAGTACACCAAACCACTGCACTAATCTTGGCGCTTTCAAAATCTAGAGTCGCGATCGCTTGCTCAGGCTGCCAAACAGGTTGGTAAGTAGGTTCTGTCGGAGCCTCGATTTGGTTCTTCTCAATAAATCCATCAATGGTTTTCTTGATGCTTTCTGCTACCGCATCGGCTTGATCCAGATTTTGCTTTAAGTCGCTCCAAAATTCGAGACTGCGATCGCTAATATTTTTTAATCTGCCATAGAGTTGCATCCCCTCTAAAGCAAATTGTCGTAAGTCAATCTCTCGTCCGCCATCCCGCCCCGTGACATAGTGATTAGCTTTGGTTCTCACCTTTTCTTTTTGGGGATGCTCCTCAATTGACAAATCGTAGTATCCCATTTGATCGAGCCAATCAACCACATCCTTACCTCGGTAGCGTCGGGGCGATCGCGGCGCACCCCCGACACAGAGATGCACTTGTTTCCCTGCCAGGTGCAAATCTTCAGCAATCTGACACCCGGATTGGCCTGTACCCACGACTAACACACCTTCTCCAGGTAAAGACTCTGGATTTTTGTATTCTGAGGCATGCAGTTGCCCAATATGACTTGGGAGCCGCTCAGCTATCTTTGGCACTTTAGGGAGATGATAGCTACCTGATGCCACCACTACTTGATCAGCAGTGTAGTCGCCGCTGGAAGTAGTCACCTCAAACACATTTTGAACTTCATCCTTGCGCACCTTTAATACCGCAACACCTTGGTGGATAGGAGGATCGAAGGAGGCGGCATAGTCTTCAACGTATTGCACAATTTCATCCTTTTTCATGAAACCGTGCGGATCATCGCCGGGGTAGGCATAGCCTGGGAGCTTGCACTGCCAGTTAGGAGTGACTAAACAAAAAGAATCCCATCGTTTAGTCCGCCAAGCATAACCAATCTGATTTTTCTCAAAAATAATGTGGTCTATGCCTCTCTCTTTGAGGCAATAGCTAATGGAGAGCCCCGATTGACCACCTCCGACCACGATGACGGAATAGTGATTTTGCATAACTTCGCTGCTCGCTGGCTGGAATGTGTTGCCGGATTAAGTCCTCGCTCAGGCAGGCTTTGTATCTCTCAATACGAAAGCCGGAGATCTAGCGATAAGGACAGGAGACGCGATCGCCACTGCTACTAAGCCATTAAATTACTAAGCCATTAGATTTGCATCCATCCCTTGACGATCGCCTGATGAATGGCTTGATACCGAGTCCGTGCCTTGAGTTTAGTCAGGACATTATTCATGTGGAACTTCACGGTGCTTTCGCTAATGATCAGGCGATCGGCAATATCGCGATCGCGATGTCCTTGCGTCAACAAGGTCAGAATCTCCAGCTCCCGTTCGGAAAGAGTTGGCTGCTTTTCCCGGTTTAGGTCAACACCCCAAAAGTCACCCTGTAGCACTGCTTCTACCGCCTGTTTTAATTGCTCTGGGCTGGTAGACAAATTAACTCTACCCTGAATATCCTGCGGTACGGTTTGAGTTCCCTGTTGCACCCACAGCAACCATTTCGCCGTCTGAATTTGCGTTGCATCATCGGTCAACAAAGGTACATTTTGGTCTACTTCACGGCAAACTTGTAGACCTGCCCAAAAAGCTAGGTGCGTAAAGGCCAGTTGCAGAACTGGTAAACGGCATTGAATTCGTAGCTGCTGGCCCCCGCGATCGCCCCAATATGGCACTTTGAGCAAAAACTGCATGGCCCGTTGATTGCTGGTAGTTTGGGTTTGTAGCACTCCCCCTAAGCAGCTAACAGTAAAAAAGAGTTCATTTAGGAGAGACGGTAAACCACTTTTTGGATCAAGCTGAGACAAGTGAGTGGTTGGAATCATCGCCTCTAGCGCCACAGACTCTGCTGTATAAATTAGCCGACAGTAGTTGCAGGTGAATTGGTGCAAAATTTCAGCCGTTTGCAGAAAGACATAAGCCACTGGCAGAGTCAGAGGTCGTTCTGTGCCCACCAAGGTTAACCGAGTCGAACTTAGCAGACTCACCAATTGGTCGGAAAGAGAGAGGTGGTTAAAGGCAGGACTCGGAACCGCAGCCTGGGTCAAAGCTTGGGTCAAAGCCTGGGCCGAAGACTGCCACATCTGTTTTTCCTGCTGGTATTGGCTGGCTGTGTCTAGGGCGATCGCCGTGACAGTGCAAAGAGTCTGCAAAACCTCTAAAAATTCTGCCTCCATTGCCTGATGGCTAAAGGCGGCTAGCACGCCGATGACTCTATCCTGCATCACTAGAGGATATCCCGCAAATCCTCGAATGTTGTTGGCGATCGCCCACTCGCGATTTCCCACCCAAGGTTCAGCCGCGAGATGATTGCTTAAAAAAGAAACTCGATTCTGAGCAATTTTGCCCACTTTGTACGCTCCCATCGGAACTCGCGCAAAGGTGCCATTGAGATGGGTATACATGCCTGAGGAGGCAACCAGCTTTAAAGTAGCTTGTGCTTCTAGCAGCCAGATCCGCGCCAAGGCACAATCAAACTTCTCTACCAAGCCAGTAGTGACCCGACGAGCGATTTCCTCTGGTTCTAAGCAGCCAGAGAAGCCTTGAGCAATTTCGTTGCCTTGTTGTAAATCAAACAGAATCCGAGTTGAATCAAGGCGCTCTGTTAGCTCTATTGGGGAGTCAGGCATTGGCATATCACTCCAGTCCCTAATCCATTCAGGCCTAGATTGGCTTCTGACTCTGTATCGCAAGTTACGGAAGCCTAGCTTTGATAGTCGCGAAGCTGCGTACTACGAGTTAGAGGTAGTCATCAAACCCATATCTCTCTATTTCCGTACAGCTTTTGGTAGACTCACCGAAACATCTAACCTGAGTTAGGTGGAGGATGCCCGCAACCCCGCCAAAATCAAGGTATTCAAGCTTTTTTGTTTGAAACATAATCACAATGTAGCGCTGGCTTGCTGCTCTTTAATACCTTGGTTATAAGGATGGAGCCACCAGAACAAAACATTTGTCAACCTATTTTAAGAGAACTCAGAATGGTTACAACTCTAGATGATACAAAGCGGCTAGCGATCGCAGAAAGATTGGCAGATCTGAGAGCATTTCAGACTTTCATTATCTCCAATGATCAAAAGCTACTTGAAGCTTGCCCTTACGAAGATGTGCGGCAGCGGCTCCAGAATATGCTGGCCGACGACCAAAAAAACATTGGTATTATTGATACCGTCGTAGTGCAATACGGCATTCAATCTGAACCGAGTCCTGCGACCAAAGTCTTTATTCAGCAGTTTGAGCAGATGATGTCTGGTAATGAGTTTACCTTCTACCAAAAACTCATGCACCACGAGTTGATGAAGCATGGTCAGGCCATGAGCGGCATCGTCATCCACAAAGCGGCTCAGAAGGTAGGAGCAGACATCGAATTAGCCATTGGACCTTTGAATACTGTTAACTTTGAAGGTCGGGCGCACCAAGAGCAACTCAAGGGATTGCTAGAGCAAGTGGGTGTTCGCGAAATGACCGGACAAGACGCAGATCAAGGTCTCTGGGCAAGAGTTCAAGACGCGATCGCCGCTTTCTCTGGTGTGGCTGGTAGTGTCGTCACTCAGAATACCAACAAGCAGGACCTAAATATCCAGACTGTGATTCGGTTGGACCATGAGAAGGTGAATACCATCTTTACTGAAATTGGAGCCACCAAAGATCCGCAAAAGCTCCAAGAGTACTTCGGGCAGCTTTACAAAGATTTGCTCACTCACGCTCAAGCGGAAGAAGAAGTCGTTTATCCTAAGGTACGTCCTTTCTACGGCAACGACGACACCCAGGAGCTATACGACGAGCAAGCTGCGATGAAGCGGATGCTGGATGAGATTAAGGCGATGAGCCCTACTGATGCAGATGCATTCAGATCCAGAATCAAAGATCTGATGGATGCAGTCGGCGATCATATCCGCCAAGAAGAGAGCACCATGTTTGCCGCGATCGATCGCAATTGCAGCACCGAGCAAAAAGAGCAAATAGCAACAGAGTTCAAAGCTGCCAAGAGCCGTCTCCAACAAGAACTGTCAGCTTCTCTGCATTAGTAACCATTAGTTGACCTCTCCCCAACTCCTCTCCTTCGAGCAGAGGGGCTTTAGATCTAGCTCTAGATATCTAGCTCTAACTCCCCTTCCCTACTAGGGAAGGGGCTGGGGGTTAGGTCTCAGCGCAAACTAGCAAATAGTCCGGGATAATGTCTGTGGGGTGCGGAAACTATGAAATAGCCAGATGGGTAGCAGAATTACAGCCGCTCCATCCCAATGACATCAGCAAAGGGTGAGACAGAATGACGGTGGAGGAAGCATTAGCAGTTGTTGAGCGAATCCTGCCTCAAGGACGATTAAGCAAAGCCCAAGAGGCAATCTTTCGACAGTCCTGGGACGGAGGCTCTTACGCAGATATAGCTCGTGCTTCTGATTATGATGCTGGCTATATCAAAGATATTGGATCTAACTTCTGGCAACTGCTCTCCAAAGTTTTAGGTGAGAAGGTTACAAAACATAACTTTCGAGGAGTGTTGCAGCGTTTTATTCAACAAGAAATAGCTAGCCTTGCGCCAGAACCACAGCAGCCAATTCCACCTCTCATCCTCCCCGCTCCTGTAACTGCGATCGCTCACAACCTACCCGTCCGGGACTTCAACCAAATTGTGGGACGCGATCGCGAACTTGCCCAGTTACTAAAAGCGCTGACCTTTGATTGCCCAACCCACTGCATCAGCATCGAAGGTATCGGCGGCATGGGTAAAACTACCCTAGCTTTATCTGCGGCCTATCACTACCTGCAAGCTACACCCAGCATTGCCAATTCAGAATCTAATTCACTTCCGAACCTTGTACCCACGTTTGAGGCGATCATCTTCACCTCGGCCAAACAAGAACGTCTCACACCGCAAGGAGTCTTGCCTCGTCTGAAACCAGAGCGGAGTTTGCGGGATGTCTTCCGAGCGATCGCCCGCACGCTCAAGCGCTCAGATATCTTATTGATGGATTTTGAAGAACAGATTGACCAAATTCAGGATGCGTTAAATCGTCAGCCCACTCTGCTGATGGTAGACAATCTGGAAACCTTGGAGGATTGGCGATCGATCTTGGCATTCTTGTATGACCTGCCATCTACGGTTAAAGTGGTGATCACCAGCCGCCAACAGTTCTCATTTCATGCCATTCGCTTAGAGCCACTGCCACCTGTGGAAAGCTTTTCCCTGATTGAGCAGCAGGTTCAAAGCAAGAGTGTCGTGCTAGGGTCAGCCGATGTGCAAACCCTACATCATTACACCAGCGGCGTACCTGCGGCTATTGTCTATGCGATCGGGCAACTCGCAGCAGGTTACCCAGTGAGGCATCTACCATCTCGTTTGAGCTTGGCGGTTGGGGACTATGCTCACTTCTATTTCCAGAGTTCTATGTCCCTGCTTCAAGGAACCTTACCTCACTACTTACTCATGGCCTTGGCGTTGTCTCCGGGGTCAGCTCCTTTAGAGGCGATCGCACATATCGCAGGCAGCGACAATCTCACGCACTCGGTCGAAGGGCTGGCGCAGTTGCAGCAACTTTCCCTGGTGAATCAGCAGTCAGGCCGATACTCGATCTTGGCCCTGACGCGAGAATACGCCTTAGCCGAACTAGCAACCCATCCTAACTTTGAGCAAGCGGCCCGCAACCGTTGGATCAACTGGTTCCTGTCGTATGTGCAACAGCACGGTGGCAAAGATGGCAAAGAATGGCAGGAGTATCCCCTACTGGACCAGGAATGGGATAACCTGCAAGCAGTGATTGAATGGTGTATTGCCAGCGATCGCTACGATGAAATGCGGCAATTGTGGCAGCAGGTGAATTCCTACACCCACACGCAAGGCTATCGCCAAAACCGCTTGAACGTCTGGAACACTCGTCTCGACTGGGCCAATTGGCTCATCCAAGCTGCCGAGAAACGACAAGATTGGTTTACAGCCCTAGAAGTGATGCTAGACCAAGGCTGGACCCTAACCTTACTGGGTCAATCCAGACATTTAGAAGAAGCTCATACCCTCCATCAAAAAGCTTGGGAACTGCGACATTACCAAAGCCTCAACTTCCAAGCCGAGTTAGCCATTAACATTGCGGTACTTCGAATTCAGCAGCGCCTCTTTGCCGAAGCGACAGACTGGCTACGACAAGCGCAACAACTCCTTAACTGCGCTGAGATCGAGACAGCCATGCCGCGATCGCAGATCCAGATTTGGTATTACCAAGGTGAAGTTGCTTACAAAACCGAAAACTATGACCAAGCCCATACCCTATTCCAACAAGTCTTAGCCCAAGCTGAACGCCTAGATTGGCAGCGAGCTAAGTTTTTAGCCAAAGACTGGTTAGCGGACATTGCGATTCAGCAGCAACACTTCAGCGAAGCCCAACATCTACTAGAGGAAGGTTTGCAAGTAGCGGTAGCCAATCAAGATGAGTGCCGAGTCGCCTTTTGTGAGCGATCGCTAGCGCGTTTAGAAAAAGCCCGTGGCAATGGTGCGATCGCCCAACACTGGGCTGCTACTGCGAAACACCGTTTTGAGGAGTTAGGAATGCTAACCGAAGCCAAGGAAACCAGCGCCCTGTTGCAAACGTTGGTGTAACCCTAACCTACCGCCTAATGACTAAAGTCGCGGCTACAAGAAAAAAGACCGCCTGCGCGGCCTAAAAAAAAGGATGTTTATAGCCTGCGGAGACAGGCTTAGTTTTGATAGCCCCAGGCTTTAGTCTGCGGGTTCTATTTACGCAGTTGTAAAAAAGCTTCGTAGGGCATCCTCCATTGAGAGGCTAACGGTAGGGCGCGACTGAGCAGCAGATCGATCTACAACTCGACAAGCTGGCATGGCCTGTAGCGGTTCACAATCAGAAGGAGCAGCACCGATTGCTAGATCCAGGCCAAAGTGTTTACGAAAGAGTACCTGAGTCAACACGTAGGCTCGATGCCAATCTTGCCGATCTGCTTCTCCTCTTGTACCCAGATAAGGAAAATGATGGATAAATCGCCCAAATAAGTGTTGACAATCTTCCGCATACTTATGTGTGTCAAGGATATGCTGATGCCAAACTTGGTCAATTTCTTGGGTAGGTACCAATTGCAAGCGAGGATATTGTCCCACCAAATAAAGAAAACCCAGATAACGCGCGATCGCCCGTGTCGTCTGCAATTTCGTCCATTTCGGACCCGCTTGAGAGTGCATTAATTGGTGGGCAATGGGGCCGAGATCGAGCGATCGCACCTTTTTTAGAAACGCTTGAAACGATTGGGGTGAAGCAGGGTACTGCACCATTGTGGCTTGCTCCTTGAATGACACGAAAACTCTCTTATGTATAAACATCGCTAGAAGCACTGCCTGGTACGGATTTTAATCAGTTCATTTTTTGGTTCAGTTTTGGTTCAGTGTCACATTTCGTCAACATCAATCCTGAAAAGAGCGTGCAATACTGGGATAGAATCAGTTCCCGTATCCGTGCGATCTATCAATGCCCTCGCTCAAAGTCTCCTCCCAGGAGTTAAACCGAATCAAGCAGCTTAGGAAGGCGAGACACTGGGCAATTGAAGACAGGCAGTGGTTAATTGTTGCTAGTCAAATTCTTGATCCCTCTACGGACTGGGGTTCGGAAGCTTACGCAGGCCAGCAGATTTTTGCCCCTGGAGTTTCTCTCTCCACCTGGAAGCGCTTTTTACGGGGCGAAGCCATCAACGCCAAAATCTTCAAGGTTTTCTGTCAAGTCTTGGAACTACCCTGGCAGTCGGTTGTAGAGCGAGAGGAAATAGCAGGAGTTAACTCTCCATCAGTTCCGTCTGATGTGTCTCTATCCTGTGATCAGGATTGGGGAGAGGCTCCAGAGGTTCCCGTATTTTTTGGGCGATCGCAGGAATTGAGCACTCTAGAGCAATGGATTTTAGGAGAGCGCTGCCGTCTGGTGGCAATTTTGGGCATTGGTGGCACTGGCAAAACGGGGCTTTCTCTTAAATTCGGCTCCGGTGGCATGGGTAAGACCAACTTATCTCTTACCTTGGCTCAGAATATTCAAGATCAGTTTGAGTGCATCATTTGGCGATCGCTCCTCAACGCTTCTCCCTTGACCACTTTATTGGTGGATCTGATTAAAATTCTCTCGAATCAGCAAGAATCGACTCTACCTAATACTTTGGAGGATAGTCTCTCGCGACTACTCCATTACTTGCGATCGCGGCGCTGTTTGCTGATTTTGGATAACGTAGAAACGATTTTGCAAGGTGGAGATATAGCAGGACAGTATCGAGCAGGATATGAAGGCTATGGGCAACTGTTTAAGCAACTGGGGGAAGTGCCGCATCAAAGCTGCCTGTTACTCACCAGCCGCGAGAAGCCGCGAGAAGTAGCGCGTTTGGAAGGTCGCAATCGACCTGTGCGATCGCTAGAACTCGGTGGGTTAGAAGTTGTCGATGGGAAACAGATCTTTGCTGAGGTTGATCAGTTTTCTGGCTCTGAACAGGATTGGCAAGAACTGATTGCTCTCTACAACGGAAATCCTCTAGCGCTAGCTGCCAAACATATTCGTGATGTTTTCTGCGGTAACATTACCGAGTTTCTGGGGTATGGCAGACCCATCTTTCATGACTTGCAAGACTTGTTAAATTGGTATTTTCAGCGCTTAACTGAGCAAGAGATTGAGGTGGTTTATTGGTTGGTGATCAATCGTGAACCAGTGGCGATCGCTCAACTCAGCGAAGATCTCCTTTCTCCCATTTCTAAGAAGCAACTACCTACTACACTGCAATCTCTACAACGCCGCTTAGCCTTGGAGAAAAGTGGCGATCGCTTTACCCTACATCCAGTGTTGATGGAGTATTTCGCCGCTCAATTCATTCAGGCCATTGCCCAGGAGATCCAAACAGGCGATCTACGTTTCTTCAAAAGTCATGCTCTACTCAAAGCGATCGCTAAAGACTATATCCGTGAAGCTCAAAAGCAACTGATCCTCCAACCACTCACTGATCAACTCTTGGCTAAGCTAGGCGAACTCGAACCGATCGAACAACAGTTAGACCAAATATTGGCAGAGTTGCGAGGTAAATCTTTACCGTACACAGGCTACGCGGCAGGTAACATCCTCAATCTACTTTGCTACTTAAAAGTAGACTTGAGCGATCGCGATTTCTCTGATCTGGCAATTCGTCAAGCCTATTTAGCCAATGTCTCTTTACCCCGGACAAACTTCACCCATGCCACTCTAGAGAAATCTGTCTTTACCGAAACCACCGGAAGCATTCTAGCCGCCGCTTTCAGTCCTGATGGTAATCTGCTGGCAACCGGAGAAATAGATGGGATTCTGCGTCTTTGGCACGTCCCGACCGGAAGACAGATTTTGACTTGGAAGGGACACAGCAGTTGGGTTAGTTCAGTCGCTTTCAGCCCCGATGGTAGGATCTTGGCGAGCAGCAATTATGACCATGCCATTTGCTTTTGGGACGTTGAGACCAAGACCCGCCTGAGCGTGCTGGAAGGACATACTAGTTGGGTGCAGCATATTCTATTTAGTCCAGATGGTCAGTTTCTATTCAGTGCCAGTAATGACCAAACAGTCAAAATTTGGCAAGTCAGCTCAGGCATCTGCCTCAAAACCCTGGAAGGACATCGCGATCGCGTTTGGAGAGTCGCTCTCAGTCCTGATGGTACGTTACTAGCGAGTGGCAGTTCTGATCAGACGATTCGCTTATGGGATGCCCTGACAGGAGAATGCCTACGGCTTTTGGAAGGGCACCAAAACTGGGTTCGATTTGTAGAGTTTCACCCCAGTGATGACACCCTACTGAGCATCGGAGATTATGAAACAGTCAGGAGATGGAACCCTCATACAGGTGAGTGTTTAGCCATCTGGCAAAATCATGGAGACTGGTTACTCTCTGGTATCTGTGACCCAACTGGAAAACTCTTAGCGATCGCTGATGCTCAAAATAGAGTGCAGCTTTGGAATTTAGCAACTTGGTGTTGCGAAAAGATATTAGCAGGACATTCTAACCAGATTTCAGCGATCGCGTTTAGCCCGGATGGTGCGATCTGTGCCACAGGCGGAGAAGATCAAATCTTGAAATTATGGGATGTCCAGTCTGGGCAATTGACCCGAACATTTCACGGCTTTAAGGATGAGATTTTTGCGCTTACTTATGCTCGCGATCGCCATTGGTTAGTGAGCGGTCACAACAATGGCATGATTCACTTCTGGAATCTCTCATCTGGAGAATGCTACAAATCCCTAAAAGGCCACGCTGCTAGAATTTGGTCGCTTGCTTTCAATTCAGATCACTCTATGCTTGCTAGTAGTAGCAGCGACTCATCCATTCGCTTGTGGAATGCCCAAACTGGTGAGTGTAGTCGGGTGCTAAGAGGAAACACCTACTGGTTTTGGGCGATCGCTTTTAGCCCCAATGATCAAGTCTTGATTAGTGGCGCGGGGAATGGACTGATTCAATTTTGGGATGTGCAGTCGGGTGAATGTTTAAGAGCGATCGCAGCCCATCAAGGTCGTACTTGGTCTCTCTCTTGTAGCCCAGATGGCAAAACATTAGTCAGTGGAGGGCAAGATTTAGTCATCAAGTTCTGGGATTTAGCGACGGGGGAATATCTAGCAGAATTACCCCCTGTAAAGCATCGTGTCTGGTTAGCCGAGTTTAGCCCCAATGGTCAAATCTTGGCTTGTAGTAGTCCTGATGGCACTTTAAGTTTATGGGATGCTCACACTCGCACCTGCTTGCACTTTCTTCAAGGTCACACCAAACAGACTTGGCGAGCGAAATTCAGTGCTGACAGCAAAATTCTGGCCAGTTGTAGTGATGATCAAACCGCGCGGATTTGGGATGTGGCCACCGGAAACTGTCTGCAAGTGCTGACAGGTCATACCCACACAGTCAATTCAGTCTACTTTATCCCTGACAGCCAAATCCTAGCCACTGGGAGCCAAGATGGCACGATTCGCCTTTGGGATATTGTCACTGGTCAATGTCTCAATGTTCTACGTGCCCCTCGTCCTTACGAAGGTATGAAGATTACAGGCATAACAGGGCTGACGGATGCGGAGAAGGAAACACTGCATCTTTTGGGAGCAGTGGATTAAGAAGCGATCGCCGTAGCTTTTTGCGTCATGATTGGCAAGTTCTCATGTTTCTGCAAGCCGACGGACTGTTTCCAGCGTGTCAATTTCTTCCGGTGGCTTATCAGGCCGTATCCGCACAATCCGAGGAAAGCGCAGGGCATAGCCGCTCTTATGGCGTTTAGAGAGTTGGACGCGATCGAACGTCACCTCCAGAACAATGCGAGGCTGCACGACATGCACTTTGCCATGAGCAAACTCTTGCAAGGTATGGGCTTGGAACCAAGTAGACAGTTCTGTCACTTCCGCATCCGTCAAGCCAGAGTAAGCTTTTCCCACATTCAGCAAAGTGAGATCGGTCTCGCTGGCACGCACCGCAAAGGTGTAGTCGGAGAGAAAGCGACTGCGCTTGCCAGTGCCCACTTCTGCGGCTGTCACCACCACATCCAGAGTGGCGATCGCCCGCTTGATTTTCAGCCAATCCTTACCCCGCCGACCTGGTTTGTAAGTTGAGTTGAGCGCTTTGACCATCAATCCTTCGTTACCGCGATCGCGAGCTGCAAGAAATTCTGCATCCAAAGCGGTGGTATCATTAAAGCGTTGTGACATAGCCCGACGAGCTCTGGGTGTTGTGAGTGGTAGCGCAGTCAATACCGCCTGACGCTGCACATAAGGCTCCTCAATCAGCACCGCCCCATTTTGGTAGAGCAGATCATAGGCAATAAACGCCACGGGTACTTCAGCCAATAACGCCTCAGCAGGAGTTTTACGTCCCAGTCGCTTTTGTAGTTCCTGAAAGGGAAGAGTCTGCTCGCCTCGAAACGGTACAATCTCCCCATCCAAGATCAATCCTGTTGTCGTTTCTCCCTCCCTAGTTTCCTGCACTAAAGCAGCCAACGGAGCCAACAAATCCGGAAAACTAGCTGTGATGTCATCCAATGTGCGAGAAAAGAGAGCGACACGCACGCCATTAACGACCGTTCCGTGAGCTGATTTATCTGTTGGGTCTGCGGGGGCAATATGCACCTGTGCCCGGATGCCATCATACTTATCCTCAACCGCAAATTCTCCTGGCAACAGCCTGGTTACTTCTGCCAAATCCTCGGCGGGGCTAGCCAACATAAACTTGACCGGATGGAATAACTGCATTTGGGCTTGCTCTAGCTGGCCGTGACGAGCCAATACAGCCGTTGTCCCAATATCCCCCAGCAACATATTCACCCACTGAATCCGCTCTACCTTTTGCCTTGCTAATCGAGCGATCGCATCTTCTACCGCACCTTCCTTAAGGCCAATCCGCAGATCTCCAGATAACAGCTTGACTAAATACTTCGCTTCCAGAGGCGTAGCGCGTTTTAGCAGTTTCACCACCCACTCTAGTTTGCGCTTGGAACCTTTGGTTTTAGCAATTTGCTCTAGGGCGATCGCGACATCGGTAAGGTTAAGCGAGGCTAAGGCGCGATCGGGAAATATAGCAGCCGTAACATCACCCAGATCTCCCAGTTTCACCAACTGCACCTTGAGCGTCTCCAGCTCAATTTCCGTAATCAGCATCAAAGCTGACAACAGAGTTGCCCCTCCTATCTTGGTGGTCCTTTGCTCCTTCAAAGGAAATACATAGCCTGCGAAATAACGAGCTGCATAGGCTAGATGCTCGTCATTGAGACCATTAAAGTAGTGACCCAGCAGAGCGGACTTGGCCAAGCGTTTCGTCGTGGCACCCACCTGTTCCGCCACTTGCGCAAACCGCAGAAGAGTACCTGTCTGAGTAGCTGTGCTAGAGCTAACCTCAGCAGCCGTTAACAGAGAGGTGGGTGAGTGAGTACCCGAATCTCCCTGAGTCATAGATGGTAAAGCGACTTGTATCGAGTTGCCCAGCAAAACGGTTCTCCCTTAGCAGCGTTTTGTGAAGCTCACTCTAACCAGAAAGGCAAAAAGAACAGAGAACTCAACCAGGAATAGTTCAAAGGTAGTCAAGCTCAGGGGTAATAGCCTCTGTCTTTTGGCACGATCCGCAAGACTGATTGCCGCTCACTGCTCCACCACAAGGGTTGCTGCTAAAAGATCTGACTTTTTCCTGACCTTTTCCGACTCCCAAGCGGTAGGGGCAGGCGCTAAAGTTGTCTGAAAGTTGAGTACCATGACCGCTACTTTGCAAAAATCTCCATCTGCTTCTCCCAGCCTCAGCACTCCAGTCACTAGCCGCGAAATTGTCTTTGTTGATCCAGCCGTAATCGATTACCCAGATTTAGTCGCAGGGGTGCGATCGGGGGTTGAGGTCGTTGTGCTAGAGGCAATGGCAGATGGGGTCGAGCAAATTAGTCACGTTTTAGCCCAACGCCAAAATCTAACCGCTGTGCATGTGGTATCTCACGGCTCACCGGGACGAGTGCAACTGGGTACCAGTGAACTAAGCCTCGAAACCATCGATCGCTACTCCTGGGAACTGCAAGCCTGGGCCGAAGCCTTCACTAATAACGCAGAGTTACTGATTTACGGCTGTGAAGTAGCCCAGGGCGAAAGGGGACAGGCTCTTGTAGCCCAACTGGGCAAGCTTACCGGAACCAAAATTGCTGCGTCAACCACCAAAACGGGTAATACCGATCTAGGCGGAGACTGGGAGTTACAGATTAATCAGGAAGTAGCCACTAAGCTAGCTTTTATTTCAACAGTACTTGAGCAATATGAGGGTATGTTGAACTCAGAGCCTGTGCAATACAACCTCAACTTAGGCACCGATAGTTCTCACCCCAGCAACTTTACAGATGTCAACGGCACGCTCTACTTCCGTGCCTATAACAGCGCCAATGGCTCTGAGCTGTGGAAGATTGACCCCACTACGGGTAATTTATCTGTAGTGGATGTTAATACCCAAGATTTGGGTTCTTCTCCCTCCTCTCTGACCAACGTCAACGGCACGCTCTACTTCAATGCCTATAACAGCGCCAATGGTTATGAGCTGTGGAAGCTTGACCCGACTACGGGTAATCCAGTGCGCCTCGAGATTGAAGCGGGCTCTGGCAGTTCCTATCCTGAAAATCTGACCAACGTCAACGGCACGCTCTACTTCCGTGCCTATAACAGCGCCAATGGTTATGAGCTGTGGAAGCTTGACCCGACTACGGGTAATCCAGTGCGCCTCGAGATTGAAGCGGGCTCTGGCAGTTCCTATCCTGAAAATCTGACCAACGTCAACGGCACGCTCTACTTCCGTGCCACCAACAGCGCCAATGGCAATGAGCTGTGGAAGATTGACCCCACTACGAGTAATCCAGTGCGTGTCACTGATATTGAAGCGGGCTCTGGCAGTTCTGCTCCCTCCTCTCTGACCAACGTCAACGGCACGCTCTACTTCCGTGCCTATAACAGCGCCAATGGTTATGAGCTGTGGAAGATTGACCCCACTACGAGTAATCCAGTGCGCCTCGAGATTGAAGCGGGCTCTGGCAGTTCCTATCCTGAAAATCTGACCAACGTCAACGGCACGCTCTACTTCCGTGCCTATAACAGCGCCAATGGCTCTGAGCTGTGGAAGATTGACCCGACTACGGGTAATCCAGTGCGCCTCGAGATTGAAGCGGGCTCTGGCAGTTCTGCTCCCTCCTCTCTGACCAACGTCAACGGCACGCTCTACTTCCGTGCCTATAACAGCGCCAATGGCTCTGAGCTGTGGAAGATTGACCCGACTACGGGTAATCCAGTGCGCCTCGAGATTGAAGCGGGCTCTGGCAGTTCTGCTCCCTCCTCTCTGACCAACGTCAACGGCACGCTCTACTTCAGTGCCTATAACAGCGCCAATGGTTATGAGCTGTGGAAGATTGACCCCACTACGAGTAATCCAGTGCGTGTCACTGATATTGAAGCGGGCTCTGGCAGTTCTGCTCCCTCCTCTCTGACCAACGTCAACGGCACCCTCTACTTCCGTGCCCGAAACAGTGCCAATGGCAATGAGCTGTGGAAGATTAATTCACAAACAAATTTGCCCGAACTCGTCGTTGACCTCAACCCTGGCGCAGGTAGTTCCAACCTAACCATTCTCGGCTTTGAGAACGGCAATTTGTATCTCTCCGCAGATAACGGAGCGAATGGCCCAGAGCTTTGGGTGTTAGATGTCACTAATGACGCCCCTGTTCTTAGCAGTGTAGGTAAGTTAGGCAACGAAGATACTCCCATTGCTTTCACAAGTGGCGACTTTATAACTGCTTTCGCCGATGCTGATGGTGATAGCCTAACCAAAATTAAAATTACTACTCTCCCGACTAACGGCGTTCTTAACTTAGGTGATAGCCTTGTCACCCTTAGTCAGGAAATTGCTGTTTCCGCTCTCGACACACTCAGCTTTGTTCCTGCCAGCAACTTCAATGGCACTGTCAGCTTTAGTTGGAATGGTTTTGATGGCACAACCTATGCCGCAAACCCCACAACCGTCACCCTCGCGATCGCTCCCGTCAACGATGTCCCGGTTGTAAGTGGTGCGATCGCTAATCAAGCTGCAACCGAAGACGCTACCTTTAGCTTCACTATTCCTGGTAATGCCTTTAGTGATATTGATGCAGGAGACACCCTTACCTACAGCGCCACTCTAGAAAACGGTAATCCACTGCCCAGTTGGTTAGTTTTCAATGCTGCTACTCAGACCTTCAGCGGTACTCCTTTGAATGAAGATGTCGGTAATCTCAGCATTAAAGTCACTGCCACTGATTCAGTTGGCGCGTTTGCTAATAGTACCTTTGAGCTAGCGATCGCCAACACCAACGATGCACCCACCGGTTCTGTAACTGAATCTCTAGTTTCCGGTACAGAAGACACGGCTTACACCATCAGCAAAGCACAACTCCTGGCTGGCTTCACTGATATTGATGGCGATGCACTGTCTATCACCGACTTTGCCACCAGCAACGGCAACTTTGTGGAGAACGAGGACGGTAGCTTCACCATCACTGGGGCAAACAATTACAACGGTGCAGTGAGTGTAACCTACAAAGTCAGCGATGGCTCCTTCTCGGCTGATGCCTCCAACAGCTTCACCCTAGCTCCCGTCAACGATGCTCCAACTGGTTCTGCTACTGCAATATTGGCAACGGGGACAGAAGACAATCCTTATACCATTACTACTTCTGAACTACTTCAAGGCTTCAGCGATGTGGATGGTGACATTCTCTCTATTTCTGACCTCACTGCTACTAACGGCAACTTGGTCAATAACAATGATGGTACTTATAGCTTCACGCCTGCTGCCAACTTCAACGGCACAGTCAACCTCAGCTATGACGTAATCGATAGTAATGGAGGTTCTGTTGCAGCGACTCAGTCGTTCACAGTGGATGCAGTCAACGATGTACCCACAGGAACTGCATCGACGAACTTAATCAACGGAACTGAAGACACAAGCTACACCATCAGTGCTGTTGACTTGCTGCAAGGTTTTAGTGATGTCGATGGAGATGTCCTTTCTGTTGCTGACCTGGTTGCTACCAATGGCACTCTAATCAATAACAATGATGGTACTTATAGCTTCACGCCTGCTGCCAACTTCAACGGTACAGTCAACCTCACCTATAACGTCGTAGATGGAAATGGCGGCAGCGTTGCAGCCACTCAATCTTTCACAGTGGATGCTGTTAACGATGTACCCACAGGAACCGCGTCAGCAAACTTGAGTGCAGGCACAGAAGATACGACCTACACTATTAACGCTGCTGATTTACTATCAGGATTCAGTGATGTAGATGGTGATATTCTCTCTGTTGTAGATCTAGTTGCGGCTAACGGAACCTTAGTTGACAACAATAATGGCACCTATACCTTCACTCCTGCTGTTAACTTCAACGGTACAGTCAACCTCACTTATAACGTTGTTGATGGCAACGGTGGTTCTGTTGCAGCGGCTCAATCTTTCACAGTGGATGCTGTTAACGATGTACCTGTAGGAACCGCGTCAGCAGCCCTAATCAACGGAACGGAAGATACCGCCTACACCATTAATGCTGCTGATTTACTCCAAGGTTTCAGCGATGTCGATGGAGACACTCTCGCTGTTGCTGACTTGGTTGCCACCGATGGCACTCTAATCAATAACAATGATGGTACTTATAGCTTCACTCCTGCTGCTAACTACAACGGCAGCGTCAACCTCAGCTATAACGTCATTGATGGTAATGGGGGCACCATCGCGGTAGCTCAATCTATCACGATCGCCGCTGTTAATGATGCTCCGGTGGTGAATCAGGCGATCGCGGCTCAGAATACACTTGAAGACAGCCCCTTCACCTTTACCATTCCAGCCGATACCTTCAGTGATGTGGATGGAGATGCGCTCACCTATACGGCAAGGCTAGCGACTGGGGAGGTGCTGCCAACCTGGCTCAGCTTTGATGGCACCACCTTGAGCGGTACACCCACCAATGACGAGGTTGGCAACCTCAACATTCAAGTTACAGCTTCTGACGGTGAGCTTTCAGTTAGCAACCTGTTCAATTTAGCGATCGCTAACACCAACGATGCTCCCACTGCTAGCAACGATAACTTGATTACCAATGAAGATGTACCGTTGGTAATCAGTGCAGCAACTCTTATAGGTAACGATGTTGACGTAGATTTGGGCGATATCCTTAGTGTTACCACAACCACACAACCAGGAAAAGGAGCGTTGGTTGACAATGGCAATGGCACCTATACCTACACCCCCAACGCTAACTACAACGGCGGAGATAGCTTCGCTTACACGATTCGCGATCGCGATGGCGCAACCAGTACTGCCACGGTCAATCTCACGATTAATGCTGTGAATGATAACCCAGATGCCATCAATGACATCGTCACTGCTCGCCAAAGCACAGCTAAAACTATCCTGGCGGCTGACTTACTCGCTAACGATGGTGGCATTGAAGGAGATGTCCTCAGCCTGACTCAGGTTCAGAATGCCCAGAATGGTACAGTTGCCCTCGATAGTAACGGCAATGTCGTCTTCACAGCGAATGCCAACGTCGCAACTGCCAGCTTTGAATATACTCTCAGCGATGGTAAGGGCGGAACTGATATCGCATTTGTGAGTGTATTAGTTGGCATGGTTGACGATGGCGGCAACGGCCAAGATACCATGAACGGTACCGCTGGAGATGATGTGCTCAACGGCGGCAATGGTGATGATATCTTACGAGGTTTTACTGGGGACGATAAGTTATTGGGTGGCAATGGTATAGATAACTTACAAGGTGGAGAGGGGAAAGACTGGCTGTATGGCGGACGCGGTAATGACCTGCTGAACGGTGGTTTAGGACGTGATACCTTTGTGCTAATCTCCCAAAATGGTACAGACACCATTCAGGACTTCACGGATGGCGAAGACCAAATTGGTTTAGCTGAAGGGTTAACCTTCGGGCAACTGACGGTTAGCTCCAGCAACGGCAGTACGCTCATTGCTAAGAACGGTGGAGAAGTGCTAGCAATCTTGTCAGGAGTCAACTCTAGTCTGATTACCCAATCCGACTTTATCTCTGTCGTCTAAAATGCAAAACTGCGATCGCCTCTCTAGTCTTAGTAAAGGCGATCGCAGTTTAACTATCTCAGGTGTCTCTATCGCATTGCCAACCGACGACGTTGACGGCGACTGATCAGCAGTAGGGCGATCGCGGCTATGCCAATCACCACTCCTGGCTCTGGGGTACTTGCCATATCCTCTGGGCTGTTATTGTCACCCACGCGATCGAAGCGGTTTTTATCTAGCTCAGCTTGGCGCAGGGCTTCTCTCTGTTGATCATTGACCAGTACGATCATGGAGGAATAAGGGCTAACGATTTTCAGTTGTTTCGCGATCGCATGAACTGTGTCTAGCTGAGCAAGTTGGGGGTTTACCATATCTTTGCTTAAAGCCAAAATGAGCTGTCGTGCGGCTAGAGGAGCGAAGGCATCTGAATTTTTAGGAGTAAAACGTGGAGGTTGATTACTCGAAGGCTTAGCCTGATCACTTTCTGAAGGAGAAGTGTCTGGAGATGCAGTTGGAGGTGCAACTGGGGATGCAACGGGTTGCTCAACAAACCAGGCATAGCCATCTGCCACTGTGACAACTTCTGGCCCTAAAGCCGCTTGAGTTGCTTGGCGTTGTAAGGCTGCGGGAATATCAGAAGCCTTACCACCACCATTGGCCTGGATAATTTTTAGGATGGTGTCATCATACGCGATCGGCAGTTCTCCCAAATGAACCATCCATAAAGGAGCAGAGAGAGTCGCGATCGCCTTTTGCTGATTTTTGCCTAGTTCGTAGCTACCACCATCCGTTAACAACAAGACACCATCATAAGCAGTGTCACCTTGTAAGCGGGCGTATTGTCGCAACATCTGGGTTGGTTGCAAGGTGCCGTAGAAGGTCATTTTGGCTGGATTGAACTGACGAATATCATCAATGCGTTGGGGTTTAGCATTGGCAGCTCCAGTGATATAGAGATCTGCATCATTATTGGCGAGGCTATTGTCAGCGAATCCATGTTGTTTTAGCCACTGGATTGCCTGACTCAGTTCTTTGGCATGGGCTGACATACTGTAGGAGCTATCTACTACAACAGCAAACCGTTTATTTTGCAGAGATGTGTAGTCTTTGAGAGTGATTGGTTTAACAGAAATCTGATAATCTCCCAACTCCACTTGATGCAAACTGGGTGGAGTTTGACTGCTTGCTGGCAGAAAAGCTGGTAGCCAATCCGTTTGATTTAACAGAGGTGACTGCCCATTGTAGAGACGCTGGGTTTTGCGGTTCCAAAAGACATTGCGTTTCTCAGTGAGTTGGGGTAGTGCCCAGCCTTGAGGGTGCCGCATTACTTTGTAGGTCAGCCACAGGTGCATCTCAGTGGGGCGATCGCGGGGTACTGCTTCTCCAGGTAATGTTTTAGGAGGAATGGGAAAGGCTCGTAAGCGGTATTGCTGCGGTCCTACCTGTTCTAACAAGGCTGGGTCAACGCTGCGTCTCACTTGTTCGGTGTAAACCTGCTCAGCAGCTCCGCGTGGGGAGACCTGAAACACAAAGCGCTGGTTGAGGTTAGCAGTATCTCCCAGCCAAACCCCAGTCAATACAGCGGTTTCTGGCAATGTAAAGGCATAGCGAATCTCCTGCTGTTGCGGTGTTTCATTTTGGTAAACCTCATATAGCTCAACATCAGCCCAATCCCCCTTCTCGGTGACTTTTAGCTGTTGCGATCGCAGCCAAACATTCTCTTGATCAATCGCTAACAAGCTGGCTTCTGGCGATCGCCGCCAAGGAGCCTCGGCAATTCTGAGGATGGGTCGAATCGTCTTGGCCTCTGCTTTCTCAATCGGCGTATCAAAGAATTGAGCATAGAGTTTCTCAGCTCTCTCGCGATCGTTGTAAGAGCCTTGATACAAAAATGGTGAGAAGAGACGATTGTTAGCCTCTCGCCAAAACTCAGCGATAGGTCCTGGTAGAAATGATTCAGTAATGTAGTAACTGTTCTCTGAATAACCGAGATAACGGTAGTCTGCCAAATAAGCATTGAGCAAACCTGCCCGAATGACATTTGACTTGGCAACAAGGTCTTGGCGATCGCGATCGGTTTCAGGGGGTGTTGCCAGTAATTTAAAGGCTTGGATTTGTGGCTGTTGCTGACAGGAGACAAATATCACTATCCAAGCGGTTAAACTTGCGATCGCGATTTGTAGTGCCTGTTTTTGACCGTATTGTTCCGCAAAAGCTTTGAGAACGCGATGCCCAGAGCGGATATAGGAACTGCCCAGCTCAAAGGGAAAGAGGAGAAACAAAAAGGCGCTAAACCCCAGGAGAATGGCACCTGCTCGTGCCCACCAATATTCCCAATTCGAGGAATTTATTAGAGGTTTTACCCATTCAAAGGTGAAAAACCAAAGGACAAGTGCAGGAGTTGCAGGGACGCTGTAAGACAATATGACAAGTCCAGCGTAGACGCTTAAGCCAATCAAAAAAGCATGAGCAACTACTTGTATGCTGGCGATCGCTCGATTCTGTCTGGCATATCCATAAAGCAGTTCTAGGTAAAAAGCGATAACACCAACAATTGCAGTCCCAAGAATTAAGGTGCTAGCAGGATTCAGCCGTTGCCAGATAAATAGCCGCAGCAGACAAAGTAGTAGGAGCGGTACTTCCACGCCAAAAAACAGGCGCATTAACTGTGGTGGTTGAGCACGGAATTTCCGGAGACCTACAACCGTACAAATTGTAGAAACGGCGATTAAACTAGCCAGAGTCAACAATACTTCTGGAACTAAAGGGTCTCTGGACAGCTCCTTAGGCAGTTCAGGGGCGATCGTAGGCCATAAGCCAGCACAAACAATAACCAAAAAAGCAATGTTCCAGACCCAAAAGACGGTATGGAATATAGCATGTAGAAAACTTTTCATGCTCGCACTCCTAGGCAGTAAGTTTGACGAGTTTATGAGTGATGCTTTAAAGATGAGATCAACATGGCAGCCTCAGAATCCGAAAACGTGTTTCATGGTGTCTAGAACATGGGAGTAAATGTTGCCTTCCAAATTCCGAAACAGTTCAAAATTCTTGTTGGGTGCGCCGAAGAAGGGTCGTAAGATCCATCCCATTTGGCTACCGACAAAGCCATAGAGCACCAGCCAAAGTTGCAAGATTTTTTGTCGGGTTTTATCATCTGCCTGACTCTCCAGCTCTGGAGGTTGTTTCATGGATTGATAGAAAGCATTCACCCCAATCAAGCCAGTGATCGCGAAAATTACTACATTGAGGAGTTTAAAGAACTGGTAGTCCAGAACCGATAGCCGGAAAAAGAGAGTAATGGGTGCAAAACTACACAGTAGCAAGCTGATCAGTGAAACAGACGCCAATAACAAAGCAAAATGTTGAGCGAAGCTACGATTAGAACCAAACAGGATATTGAAGAAATACAACGTGGGCAGGCAAATTACTAAAGTAATCAAGTACAACGCTGGCAACTTCACAGCAGAAGCCAAAATTTGTAATCCACCTGTAAAGGAACCAATCACGGCTCCATAAACTGTAAATAGAATCGAGCTGCTAACTAGCAACGCAATAATTTTTCGTTCTAGTTTAATTCCTCGATTAATTTCCTCCATAAATCCTGGGCGATCGCGTAAGAGCTGCATTAGGATGCCAAAGTAGCCTCCAACATGTCCCCCAACCTGATGACCCCCAACGTGACCCATACTCTCTCCCTCTGCTGTTTGGTTTAGACCAGCGATTCACCCTTCTCTCAGGCGATCGCAGGTAAATTTTGGGAGTTTAGTCCAGACTTCACTAAAACTTTATATGTTGGCGAATGAAGCGAAATGGTTTATAAGAAGCCATGAGGTAGTGGGATAAGTTGGTGTATGCGGTTGTCGCGCAGCCATGAGTGAACGGGATGAACAACTGAGGCAACTGGTTGCGGCAGTCTGCCAAGCGACTCCCCAAAGCTGGCAATGGCAACAGGCCATGACGCTGCTGTTGACTCAGGTACTCGCTCTGCCCGGTTTGGCTCGCTCTAGTCATCCCAACTACGCCGATGTCCTGAACGAAACGCTGATCGAGTTGGGCGATCGCCTCTGTAGTGAGTTTCAGCCCCAGCCAAATTTATCTTTTGAAACGAGTTTGGTGGCCTGGATCAATAAAAAACTCCGCTTAAAATACCGAGTTCAAGAACTCCACACTCCCACTCAGCCCGCTCCGTTACCTTTAGCGATAGACCTCCCCGCTGCGGGTGCTTGCACCATATGGGAACTAGACGCCGAGATTGAACAACAACAGCAACAGCGCCGAGCGATGCGGGTGGGGCAACAGTTGCAGCAATATGTCGAGCAAGACCGTGAAGCTAGATTGCGGCAATGCCATCCGGGTGCTTATCCGCAAGCCCATGCTCAAGTGCTAACCCAACGCCTGTTGCTGAAGTCGCCACCGGATAAGTTGACGGCGATCGCCCGTGAGCTAGAAGTGCCTTACCAAGCGCTTTACTGGCATTGGAAACATAAAGTTTTACCGTTGTTACAAGAAATCGCCCAAAATTTCGGCTATCAACCCGATAGATCGGTATGACCAGCACTCACACTCCACTCCTCACTGTTCCCCTCAGCCGTGATGCCCATGCTTGGGCTGAGAAATTTGCCGCTGAGCAAATCAATCCGCATCACGGTAAGCGCGTTTATCTCAATACCTTGGCGGTCTATGCCGTTCACACCTATCTCCGCTGGATTCGCATTGCCACAGATCTCAGCCAAGGAGATAGCTGGCAGCTCCATTTGCAAGCAGTGTTAGATGTCGCTGATCTAGTCATTCCTAACGTAGGGAAACTAGAGTGCCGCCCCATCTTGCCGGAAGCCGCAGTTTGCCACTTACCCCCAGAAACTTTAGACCAGCGCGTTGGCTATGTCGGGGTGCAATTTCAGCCACAACTAGATGCTGTGCAGTTGGTTGGTTTTATCCCCGCGATCGCGCCCTCACCTTCTCCTCCTACCCAACTGTCGCTCACCGATCTCCAGCCTCTCGCCAACTTAGCAGCCCACCTACATCAACTCCCCAGCACCCAAGCAATTTCTACCCCAACACCCGTGAATTTAGGTCAATGGCTACAGAACACCTGTGAGGCGGGTTGGCAAACTTTGGAAGTTTTGTTTGGTGATGATCTGCGCCCAGTCTTCAACTTTAGGGGCGATCGCTTTACACCTGCGATTCTCTCTGCTGAAACTAGCCTAGAGCCACCCAAGGGTGTCCGACGAGGGAAGTTAATTGAGTTAGGGGGACAACCCACTGCTTATGTTGCCGCCTTAGTCGTGGGAGTTACCCCTCTACCAGACATGTCTGACAGCAAACATGAAGTGCTCCTGCAAGTTCATCCGACTCGCGAGCAGCGTTTCCTCCCCCCAAATCTGCAACTTATTGTGTTGGATGCAACAAATCAGCCCGTTTTAGATGCTAGTGGCACTCCCCTAGCAGTTCACAGTCATCAAACCGATAACTTCATCCAGCTACTACTCAGAGGCAAGACAGGCGAACAATTCCATGTCAGATTAGTCCTAGGAGAGGTCAGCGTCACCGAAAAGTTCGTGATTTGAATGAGGATGGGGAAGCTAGTTGTCTTCAAACTGGGTCCGGGCGATTTTGAACGGGGCTTTCCGGTAACGTTGCAGATTGGTGCGGAAGGCGATCGCCCCAGTACAGAAATTACTGGGTTTCTCCCACCCAACCTCACCATTTTGGAGGACTACCAGCACTGGCAGACAGCTTATTTAGCTCTAGGTTGGCAATTCAACTTACGGATTGAAGCGCCAGCAGGGCAAGTAAATCGAGTTTCCTTCACCACGATCTGTCAGGATGCGGCTGAGGCTTTAAGCGCCAATCTCAATCATTGGCTCAGTGCTGACTCGTTTCGTCCCGTCCGCGAAAAGCTGCTAGAGAAACTGTCACCTGCCGATCTGATTCGGCTGATTTTGCAAGTTGAAGATCTGCGTCTGCGCCGCTTACCTTGGCATCGCTGGGACTTTTTTGAGCGCTACCCGAACGCCGAGCTAGCTCTCAGTGCGCCTGGATATGAACGATTAGAGCGTCCTGCGATCGCCAGAGACAAGATCCGAATTCTCGCAATTTTGGGCAATCGGACAGGGATCGACACAGAAGCCGATCGCCAACTCCTGACCCAACTCGCCCCCAATGCTGAAGTGGTCTTTTTGGTAGAACCCCACCGCCGGGAACTGAATCAACAACTTTGGGATGCCCAAGGCTGGGATATCCTCTTTTTTGCGGGACATAGCGCCAGTCAAGCGGATGGAGCCACAGGTCAAATCGCAATCAATCCTAATCAACGTTTGGGGTTAGGCAACCTGAAACATGCCCTCCAGCAGGCGATCGCGCAGGGATTGCAATTAGCCATCTTCAACTCTTGTGATGGATTGGGGTTAGCCCACGATCTACAGGCTTTGCATATCCCCCAGATGATCGTGATGCGAGAGCCTGTGCCCGATTTGGTGGCTCAGGAGTTCTTGAAAGCCTTTCTCGCGGCCTTCACTCAGGGAGAGCCGCTCTATCTAGCTGTGCGACAAGCTAGAGAACAGTTGCAGGGATTAGAAGATGAGTTTCCCTGTGCTAGTTGGCTCCCGGTTATTTGCCAAAATCCTGCTGAGCTACCGATGTCATGGCAATCAAGGACTCAGGAATTCACGCAAATTTCTGAGTCTGTTTCCCTAACTTTCATCCCACCTTGTCCTTATCGTGGTTTGGCAGCCTTTCAAGAGTCAGACGCATCGTTTTTCTTTGGGCGAGAAGCCTTTACCAATAAGTTGCTGCACATTGCCGTCACTCAACCACTGATCGCGATCGTTGGGCCTTCTGGTAGTGGTAAATCTTCGCTGGTGGCAGCAGGGCTAATTCCCCGTCTACGAGTGGAGGGAGATTGGCTGATTTGTAGCTTACGCCCCAGCCAACGGCCTTTCCTCCGCTTGGCGGAGCAGTTGGTAGCCCTGCTAGAGCCAGACCGTAGCGAGACAGAACAATTAATTGCGGCCAATCAACTCGCTGCTGCCCTGCAACAAGGAACGCTGACTCTGCCCAATGTTGTGGAGCAAATCCTTTACAGAAACCCAACCGCGCCCCGATGCCTGCTGTTGATAGATCAATTTGAGGAACTCTATACCCTTTGCCAACTGAGCGCTGAACGCCAGCAATTTCTCGATCAGCTCTTGGCCCTGCTGCCTTCCGGAATTTCCTGCACACTGGTTTTGACCCTGCGTGCAGACTTTTTGGAATCCGCTTTAGCTTACCGCCCTTTTGCCAATGCCTTGAGTCAGTTTAGCCCAGAGCTAATTGGCCCCATGAGTACCGCCGATTTGGAAGCCGCGATCGCCAAACCCGCTGCCTTGATACAAGTCAAAATTGCCGATGGCCTGACTGTGCGGATTTTGGAGAGCATTAGTCAAGCTCCGGGAAACCTGCCCCTCCTAGAGTTTGCACTGACTCTACTCTGGGAGCGACAGCAACAAGGCGAGTTAACTCACGCTGCCTATGATGCGATCGGCGGAGTCAATCAAGCACTAACTGTTTATGCTGAGCAGGTTTATGCAAAGCTGGCTGCGGTTGAGCAAAAGCAGGTGCAACGCTTGTTGACGCAGTTAGTACGCCCTGGAGAAGGCAGCGCCGATATTCGCCGCTTAGCCACCCGCAGTGAGATTGGCGAAACTAACTGGCCCCTGGTCAGGCGCTTGGCTGATGCTCGATTGGTGGTGACGAATCGCAGCGCCGATGGTGTAGAAACCGCAGAAGTGGTGCATGAGGCGTTGATTCGTGAGTGGCAACGGTTGCGGCAGTGGATGGAAGAGGTGCGGACGTTTCGGCTGTGGCAAGAGCGACTGCGATCGCTAATTCGGCAATGGCAAGTCAGCGATCGCGATGATGGAGCCTTACTGCGAGGCGCTCCTTTGCTAGAAGCACAACTCTGGCTACAAGAGCAGGGAGCGGATTTGAGTCCAGAAGAGCAAGCCTTTATTGAGCGCAGTTTAGCTTACCAACACCAAGAACAGGTGGAGCGTCACCGGAGCCGCCGCCGAGTAATTTTTGGTCTCAGTTTGGGATTATTAGGGTCATTGGTTTTGGGAGCGATCGCAGCCTTGCAATGGCAACGAGCAGACCTGCAAACGCTCAATGCTCAACTCAGTGCTCAAAGCTTTTCCTCAGAAGCCCTACTAGCCTCTGACAAAGCGTTCGATGCCTTATTGGAAGCCCTCCGCGCTGGCAACCAACTGCAAGACCAGTCAGGAGTAACCCCGACCACGCGGCTGCGAGTTGCCTCGACGCTGCTACAGGCTCTCTATACGGTGCAAGAGCGCCAACGACTCGAACAGCATCGAGATTCGGTCACCAGCCTCAGCTTTAGTCCCAATGGGCAAAACCTGGCCTCAGCGAGTGCAGACCAAACCATTTTGCTGTGGCGGTTGGATGGCAGCTTGCAAACCCGGATCTCCGGTCATCGCGATCGCGTCACAGCGGTACAATTTAGCCCAGATGGACAACAGATCGTATCGAGTAGTGCCGATCAAACGGTGCGGCTCTGGCAAGCTAATGGCACACCTCTCCAAGTTCTCCGAGGCCATACGGCAACTATAACCACCACCAGTTTTAGCCCCGATGGTCAAGTCCTCGCCTCAGCCAGTAGCGACGGCACCATCAAACTGTGGCACCGCAATGGTACGCCCCTCAAAACTTGGACTGATCGAGGTGTCAGCATCCAGCATCTCAGCTTTAGTCCTCAGGGGCAGACGCTAGCCGCTGCTAATAGTGACGGCAGCATCAAAATATGGCGGCTCAACGGCACGCTGCAACAAACTCTTAAAGGTCACAAAGGGGCAGTGAACATGGTGCGCTTTAGCCCCAATGGCCAAGTGCTGGCTTCCGCAAGTAACGACCAAACAATTCGCTTCTGGAACCTGCATGGATCGCCCCCTCAGGTTTTGCCAGGGCATCACGGCGCAGCGACAGCCATCAGTTTTAGCCCGGATGGTAAAAGGTTAGCCTCTGTCGGCGGCGATCGCACCGTCAAACTCTGGAATTTAAAGGGCAAACTAATCCAAACCTTGCCTGGGCATAGCGCTCGGATTGAAGCGGTTAGCTTTAGTCCAGATGGACAAATACTTGCTTCTGGAAGCGGCGATCGCACCGTCAAACTCTGGCAAGTTCAGCGCCGAGCCTTACAAACCATTGGCGATCGCAGTAGTATCACTAGCCTCAGTCCCCATCCAAGTTCCCATCCAAGTTCCCAGAGACCCATGATTGCCGCAGCCAACCGAGATGGTCTCATCCAACTCTGGCAACAAGACGGCCAGCTCCTACGCCAATGGCGAGGGCATCCAGCCTCGATTTATCGCATCCGCTTTAATCCCGATGGTGAAACCCTGGCTTCTGCGAGTGCCGATGGTACGGTGAAACTTTGGCGGCAGGACGGTACTTTACTGACCACCTTCGTCGGTCATAGCGATGGTGTTTATGATGTTGACTTCAGCCCCGATAGTCAAACTTTAGCCTCTGCCAGCTTCGACCAAACAGTACGGCTCTGGAATTCATCAGGCCAACTGCTACACATTCTCTGGGGCCATCAAGATTTAGCCTTAGCTGTCCGCTTTAGTCCGAATGGTCAAACGTTGGCTTCTGCGGGCAAAGACAGTACGATTCGTCTGTGGAGGAGCGATGGATTGCTGCTAAAAACCTTAGAAGGTCATAATTCCAGCGTTCTAGCAATTAGCTTTAGCCCCAATGGTCAAATGCTAGCATCCGCCAGTGGTGACAATCTCGTCAAACTATGGAGTGTGGATGGTAGATTGCTCAACATTTTACGGGGTCACAGTAATACCGTCACCAATATCAACTTTAGTGCCGATGGCCAAACATTAGTTTCTGCAAGTGCCGACAGCACAGTGAAACTCTGGAGTTTGGATGGCACCCTGCTAAAGACGCTTCAGGGATATAACGCAGGTGTCTCCGGAGCTACGTTTGGCGCGGATAATCAACAAATTATCTCCGCTAGCAATGGAAAAGTTGTGTGGTGGAATTTAGAGCTTAACTGGCTCAGGCAACAAGGATGTGACTGGGTTAGAGACTATCTACGCACTAACCCCACAGTAAATGCTCGCGATCGCCAACTGTGCCCAGATTCATCACCACCTGCCATCGGGCAACTCAAGTCAGAAATCAGAAAAGCTATCTTTTGGCGACGTTCAGACCAATGACGCCAAAGATAATCAGGCATATACAGGCAATCTTGAAATTACTCAGGCTTTCGCCAAACAAAACAGCTCCTAGGACAGTGGTGCCGACAATCCCAATTGCAGACCAAATGGCATAGGCGATACTCACTTCTATGCCCTTGAGGGAGAAGCCAAAACAAATAAAAGCGGCTGGATAACCAATCAGAGAACCTAGAAGATATTTGGAATTAACAAAACCGCTCGTTTGCTTTAAACATAAAGTCGCGATCAATTCGCAAATAATGGCAAATGCAAGAAATATCCAGCTTTGGGACATTGGGGCAGGTACTTTAGAATCTTTCCTTATTAACCTACATCTACTATTGCACCACGTTGATTTTGCTACTTCAGGTTGTATTGGGTGGGAGCAGAACGGGGCAGTCCAGATCTGGAGCATTTTTCTGCACCCAAACCCAAGTTGCCCCTTTTTGGCTCTCCGATCTTTAGGCTCGGTAGGTAAGCGCTAGGCGGTTCCGTTCTGCGTAATCGGGGTGAATTTGGATATCCCGATAGTGACCTTGAGTTTGGAGTAAGTCAGTCACAGCTTCCGACTGCCCCACCATCATCTCCATCAGCCAAACTCCTCCAGGCATCAGGTAATCAGAGGCAAACTTGATCAGGTGACGAACGTGGTCCAAACCATCTTGGCCATTGCCATAGACAGCATGTTGAGGCTCATGCGCCACTTCGGGGTCCATTTCCGCTAGTCGAGTACTAGGGACATAAGGCGGATTGGCGATCATGCCGCTGAACTGACCTTGGAGATGAGCTAGAGGTTCAAACCAAGAGCCTTGGTAGAAGTGAATCCGATCGCTCATGCCATACCGCTCAGCATTAACTTGAGCCACTGCTAGAGCCGCCGCATCACAATCGACTGCGTGAATTGAGATCTTGGGGAAGGCATCCGCCAACGCGATCGCAATCGCTCCACTTCCAGTCCCTAAGTCGGCCCAGTGGCCTTCGCTAAGAGGCAGCGAACTTTGAGCCACAGCCGCGATCGCCATATCGATCAGACCTTCTGTTTCCGGGCGAGGAATCAGCACATCTGGAGAGACTTGCAAGGAGAGATTTCGCCATTGCGCCACACCCGCCAAATACTGCACAGGGACGCGATCGTTCAGTCGTCGTTGCCAGAGAGCAGACAAATGAGAGAGCGGCAATGGTAAAGGAATTTCAGCTCGGTCTTTAAAGGATTCTAATTCTAGTACTAAGCCGTCAAGACCTAGCATTTGCTGAAGTAGCCAGTCTAGTTCGGTGACAGAAACATCGGCTGCGATCGCCGTTTGTCTTGCCTGATTACGCCATTGCCAGAGTTCTAAACCTGAAATAGTTTGTGTTTGCAGAGTAGTCATTGATCAACCTCCAAAATTTAGCAATACAGATGAGTCGTGAGTCTTTTTTGGTTTCTCGATATCTTTTTTCAGCCCCGATCCCCAGTGCCAAGGTCAAAGCTAACGGCAGCACTGCTGAAAAAATTTTTTGTAGAAAGCCCAATACGAAGGTTCTACATGTTCAATCTGGGGTGCGAGTTGAGCATGAAAGTTAGCTAGTTGATTGATAGGTAGCGCTGCATTCACATGGTGTTCAACATGATAATTATTGCCATTGACATACCAGGTGATTAACTTGCCAGCCCGGATACTGCGAGTGTTGCGAAAAGGATCGATTGTTTGTTGGTCACAGCCCAAATGCTCTGGCAATTCAATCAGGGCATGAACAGGTCCCGCACTCAGAATTAAAGGCACTAGCCAAATATCCCAAACCACCAATGTGTGCCCTAAAGCTGACCCCATGAGCAGGAGCAAGATCAAGCCGCCTAGAAATCGAAACTCGTTCTGAATTCGGTAGGCTACTTTAGCAGGGACATCCTTCCTGAGTTGATTTAGGATTGCTGCGCGTATGTTTGCCAACGCAGCGGTGTAATGACTGAACATTGACAGATGAGAAATGAATCCTCTCAGTGATGTGAGTTTTTCGTAGCTGTAGCTGAAGGATTCTTGATCCTCAGGCGTTCCTAAAGTGCGGTGATGATGGCCGTGTAGCGCTTTGTAAAGCGAAAAGGAGACGAGCATCGGCAACCCTAGCATAATCCCGACTAGGCGATTGAGCCGTTCATTCGCAAAGATAATGTGATGGGTAAGTTCGTGCTGTAGCTCTATTCCATGAGCAAACATCATACCGAGTAGAAGTTGAGGTAAAGGCTTGAAAGGTGGAGGCAGTGCCGCGATCGCGATTCCCAAAGTGGTGGTTAGGATACCGAAAACTGCCAGCTTGGTCATAAAAGTAGCACGTTGGCCAAAGAAGCTAGTCTCTGGCCTTGTTTGCATTTCCTGCATTGTCTATTCTCCTTCCTTTCTCAGATGGCTTGATTTTGAGGAGTTTTTTCGGTGCTATTCTGGCACGCAGCCAGGATCAAGCAACTCATTCTCATGAGTCATTAGAAGTTGGTTTGTCTCCAAGCCTTGACGCTCCCACCCATATCCCTGGAAATTACATTCTCAAGTGAGTGATGCGCGATCGCGAAAGATAGCAGATTTCAATTCTTCCTAGCCCCGATCTCCATATATTTTTTGAGAAAGTTCAAACTGCCAAAGCAGTCACGGAATTGTGAACTTCTCTCTGTACTTGTTCAAAAAAGCTGGTTTGAATCTGGGCAAATTCAGCAAATCCTTGTCCTGCCCATTCAATCACTTGTGCTTCTGATGCAGAGGTGTATTGGACCACATCATTCAGGGCTGAAAAAGCTTCCGCAGAGTGCCTTTGCTCTACCCCTTTAGTATCCAAGGTGCCATGAACCACAATCCAATACCAAGGGCTGACGGTGCCTTGAGAAAAATTGAGCTTGCTGTTGCGAATGAAGTGACCAAAGCTGCGATCGCGTTGCTGAGAGAAGATCACAGAATTAATGATGCTAAATTCGTTATCTCCTACTGTTTCCGTGGCGACATGAAAACCGATCGCTCGCACCAAACTCGGTAAATCATCCGGTTGTCCCTGGTAAGCGATTTGGACTTGCTTTAGCAGGTTATCCAACCAAGAGCCTGAGTGAGCAATTTCTTGGATTTCGGCATTAGACAAGTTGGCATACTCAGCCAGCTTATCTAGCAGACCATAGGATAAGGTGCGATGGGATACGCCTGTTCTCGGATCAATGAACTCTTCAATAGAAGCAGTAAAGATTTTGGCACCCAGATCCATCGATCGCTCAGCATGAGCTGGGATGGGATGCGTGGGATCTTGAAAAAGATGGCTGGAACCAATGATTCCTGACAAAATGGGAACGGCAAAACTAAAATTCCTGCCGTAGCGAACATATCTTTGCATAAACAGGTAGAGAGCTTGGGGACTAATGGTTGCCTCTCTACAAGCCTCTGTCATTACATGATTTAGACTATCAATATTGAGCCAAGGCTGAAAATCTTCTAGGGTGATCATTAATTCCTCGGTAGACCTTGAGTAGACTTGGGATAATTTTGCAACACATAAAACTACGGCATCAGATCCAAGTCTAATAATGCCGCCTGGAGGCAAAAAGCTCTCTTTCTAGCTCCAGCAAACTTACTCAGTTGTCAAAAAACTGTAAAGTTTAGTCGTTATGAGCCGTAGCAACTTCTACGGTAATCAGTCATATCCTGCAATGATTTTTACTCTTGTCCAAGAAAATCTCCATCAGTATAAACACTAGTACTTAATTAAGTCCTTAAAGAATGAAGCTTGATTTCTGAATGCGTACGAAATTGTGTATCGGTAAACACGATTTAATTGGGAATTTATTAAAGTTAAGTGATGTTAAATTTCATTGAACTCTGTATAAACATCTGCGCCAGATTATTGTGTTTTTCATATTTGATGAAGAGCGAGGAATTTTACATAGAAAACCAAAGATTAGGGGTGAGAATTTATAGAAGGAATCAAGCTGCAACAGATCATGCTCTATCGCACCATCAGCACCGATCGAATTTGTATCACTCAGCCTACTCACGCTTGGGTGGCGGGACAACTGGCCCATGCCTGGGGGAATGAAGCTTTTGGCTCGTTTGCTCCCTACGAAGCCGTGTGTCTAGGAGCCGAGCAGCACGACATTGGCTGGATACCTTGGGAGGCTTCTCCTACCTTTAACCCTGAAACTGGCTATCCTCACAGTTTTATGGAAGTGGCACCAGCGGTTCACACCAAACTCTGGGCGGGAGCAAAACACTTGGCTATGCCAATGGGACGGTATGCGGCCCTGTTAGTCTCACTACATGGCACTGGGCTCTATGAACGCTTTACCAGTTGGCAAAAGTCACCCGAATCTACTCGCTTGGTCGAGGCATTTCTGAGAGAAGAGAAAGCATTTCAACAACAGCACATGGCTCAGTTGCAACAAGATCCAGGTTATGCCCCCCATGTCACTCCAGAGGCGATCGCTCGTAACCGACAGCTCGTGGCGATATGGGATGCACTCTCCTTGGCTATCTGTATGGGAGTCACAGAGAAACGGCAGTTCGACCAGGTTCCGATCGCGACTGAAGACACAACTTTAGCCTTAATGCCCCTACATAACGACCCTACCCAACTCCAGGTTGAGCCTTGGTGCTTTCGAGCCAGCTCTGTTTCGCTGCTATTTGAGGGGCGGGTTTTGCGATCGCCTGCACCGAATGAATCCACTATGCACCAACAGCTAGCGAATGCGCCTTGGGTGACACTGACAGCGACCTTGCACCCCGCTGTTTGAACCAACTAAATATCTGAACCAAACTAAGTAAACAGTGGCTCAAAACGATTGTTTAGATGTTAATTAAAGTTGTTGGGTAATACTGGGCAAGTTGAATCCTCAAGAACTATATCTGAACTGCAACTTGTGGCAACAATTCAGGGATGGCTGAAACAGCAACCCTACATAAGATTTCACTTCACTACTTGATCTTAGGAATAGTCTTTCTCTACCTCAAAAGGAGGAGATAGAGTCAGACCTCATGTGTTGTTAATCGCCTCAGGAGAGGCTTTGTGTCTAATTAGTTAATTTTTGAGTGTGAATGTTTCCTGTGACAGATGAAAGAGTCGTCCTTCTCCCACTAATTTCAATATCGATGGCTGTAGCAATTCAATTTGATGAGATTCTTGGCAGGCTACTTTAGAACTTTTTCTGAGTCTGCTTTGATAAAAACTGGGTTTAACAAGCCTAAATCAATAGAGATCAATGCTTCAGCCGTTGAACCCTATTGAAGTATGGAAGAATTTTATGCCAATTGACATTCGAGATGATGTTGTTTACATCATGTTGAGAAAAATTGATGAGAGCGATCGCGGTCCTGGCCCCGACGAAGTCAACTTTACCGAAGCGGACTTTGCTGGTCTAGAAATTACCCCCAAGGATGTGCTCGGCCACTTAGATTATTTAAACCAACGCAAATACATCAACGCTGAGTTTACAGGTAACGCCTACGGCAACCAGGAAGATGTGCCTGATGCGGTGCATCCTAAAGAGTTCGATTTCAGAATTGCTGATACCTTTGGTGCCCCAGATGGCCCTCTCCCTCACCTCATTTCTTTTAAGAAAGCAGAACTGACCGAGAAAGGTCGGCAAATGCTGGATGAAATGAACGCAGACCCACCGAAGGCGCTGGAGAGCGGCCCATCTGTACCGATCGCCGACAAAGATACACCCTTCCTAGAGCGGGTCATGGTCAAAGCCAATCTAGAAGACCTCTATGACGCCAGAGACATTACTGAAGTAGTCTTCCGCACGATGCGTGACATGATGACTAACGAATTGGTCGATCGCGTCGCTGAGGAACTTCACGAACCTATGGAGCCGACCGACGAAAGAGCATTGCAAAACGAAGTGGCTGACCTGTGGATTGATACCAATCCCTTGGTGCGCTTCCTCAGCCGTGTGCGTCCTCCTTTAATTATCAAAGAAGATACATTCCTCTTCCGCATTAGGCAAGAATCAGGTCTCCCAGCTCGTACCGATGAAGAAACTGTGATTACAGCCGTCTTCTCAGCTGCTAAAGATGAGCTTTCGGAAGATCGGATCAAAGAGATCGCTGAGTTTCTCCCTGGCAAGATTCGCCAAATGTGGGAACACGCTTAGATCTAAGCTCGTGATTTAACGTGATTTAAGCTTAACCATGTCATTAGCGATCGCTCTTGGTAAAAAGGAGAGCGATCGTTTTCTAATAAGAGCAATATCACGGGAACGTCCTTTGGCAGAGTCGGCCCCACTACATCTACTCAATTTCCTCTACCCGAAACTCTGCAAAATGCGATCGCCATAGTGATTCCGCTCAACGGCAAAGTAGATGTGATGTTGAGAAATAATACTGATACCACCATTACCTATGAAGTAGTTGGTCATACGCAACCGCGATCGCTAGCAGGTGGCGCTGAAGTGATGCTGCAAGGCTTACCTGTCCTTGTGACGATCACCACCCTCCGTCCTGATCGAGGTTTGGTACAGATTGCGCCGATCTCTGGTGCCCAAGCAGGCGCGATCGGCTTTGCTCTAGATGAGACCACCCGCCTGGATAGCGACCAAGAAGTCATCCGCATTCAGAATAACGGCCAAGTTCTCGTCAACTAATTCTTGACCTAACCCCCAGCCCCTTCCCTACTAGGGAAGGGGAGCCAAACCAAGCTCAAAGCCCCTCGGCGCGTCGGAGAGGGGTTTGGGGAGAGGTCACTTCTAGAGCCGACGGAGTTGATCGAGGAGTAGGGATTCACTTCTGGTATCTTCTAGTGCCCGTGCCACTACGATCGCTCTTTGGTAAAAATTGCGGGCCGTTTCACGATTGCCTGCGGCTTGATAAATTTCGGCTAGCGATCGCAACGTGGTGAGTTGTTGGCGGAGGTTACTTTGCTCTTGAGTCAGAATCAGGCGCTGATCGAGCAACTCCAAAGCACGGGCGTAATTACCCAAAGGCCGATAGGATGCGACTAAGCCATCAATAGCCCGGAGATGGTTAGGGCGATCGCGACTGGTGCGAGCTAACCGTAGAGCTAGACCGTGGGCATTAGCAGAATCTTGATAACGTTTTGCTCCTCGGTAAGCATCCCCCAGATTGTTGTAGGTGCTGGCCTCACCGCTCGGATCACCCACTTGCCGACGATAGGTGAGAGCTGACTCTAGTTGTTTGATCCCTTGGTTATAGTTGCCGCTGGCTATGGCTGCCAAACCCAAATTGCTCAGAGACAAGCCTTGGCCTTCCAAGCTATTGATGTTGCGTGCGATTACTAAGGCTTCGTTAAAGGTGGCGGCTGCGGCTTGGGGGGCACCCCGTTGCAATAATACGCTCCCGACATTATTGAGGCCATAGATTTCGCCTTTGAAGTCGCGGTTGTCACGGGCGATCGCCAAACGCCGACGCAGGGCATCCTCTGCTTCTCGAACTCGCCCAAGTTGGGCATAGGTCAGGCCAATAAAGTCGTAGGTTAGGCCAGTCGCTGCTACATCGCCAATGCGCTGGTAGAGCTTCACTGCTTGTTGCCAAGAGGCGATCGCTTTTTCCAGTGACCCCTGCTGTTCATACTGCCCACCAATCCGAACTAGGCGATCGGCTTCATCTCTTAATTCGCCCTGAGTACCATTATTGACGGGAATATTCAACTGCTCGTTTAAGCTGGCAGCGCTGGCCCTAGTAGGGTAAAGCAGGTAAGTTGTACCTGTTGCCGCCAACAATGATGCGGACGCAAGAATAACTGCTAATAAACGGCGACTCATGACGATTTCCTCACAACCAAGCTTGATGGAATCACAGATACCTAGCTAAGTAGAGCTGACTCAGGGCAGGCAAATCCTGCACAAGATTTCTACTCAACACTAGGCTCCAGTGTGATGGAACTGAAGTCGAACCCATCGGTTCGATCCTTAGTATTCCCACCTAGATAAATTTCACAAATATCTTCCGGGAGAGCCTCTTCTAGGAGCTGGTAGCCTTCCTGCAACCGTACTTTGACTTCTGCGGGTGAAATCGCTTCCCCTTCCGCCTGCAAGTACGCCGAAATCCGGGTTTCGCTCCAGTGAAAAGTTTGCGCCATCAAAATCATCAGCCGCAGCACTGGAGGCAACTGGTCTAGCGCCTGCTCAACGTAGCACCACAGCGGCGGTGAAGCTCCTTGCAAAGAATAATGCACCGACTCGACTGGAGGCAGCTCGGCTTGGTTGATGCAAAAGGCTGTCATATTAATCAGCCAATTTTGCAACGTCAGGTTTTCGATGTTCGAGAGCTGGCTCGATCGCAAATCCAGACCGCCCAGTTCATGAAAAACGTGCCGCCAGGTGATGGCAAATAAATAGTCAGCTTGCACGGGCGATCGCGCCGAGTGCCGAATTAAAGTGTAAACAATCGGGCTGTAGCGACAAAAAATAGCCGTAAAGTATCGCCCCGAATCAGGATGGCGCTGAAAAAGCGTCAACAACTCCTGATCGCTATGGTGAAAGAGCGATTGGACAATCGGATGATTGCTTTCAGGAAACGTAGGAATTTGCACGATTTTCAGTCACTGACTGGCTAAGCGTCAATCGGAATGCCTCTTACTATAATCCACGGTTTTCCACAATTAAAACTCTTTTTGGTTAAAGATGTTTAGAGCAACTCAGAGTGTTCGATCGACTATCTTGCACAAGCCAGCCTTTTTTGAAGTTTGAATAAGCTTAGGTTTAGCTTGATAGACTAAGATTACTAGGCGATGTGTATCAGCCACCATCTCTAGAATTCTGTTCAATTGGCTTAAGTCCCTCACTTAATTCATGGTTCTAGCATTGAGTGTGATGCCTTTCCTATCTCAGCCTTTAATGGGAGCTTTTTTCCCAGCCCTGCCGTTAGACAGCCTCTTGTCAACGCAAGGAATTATGGTTTTGCTTTTGGCAGCTTATGCGGGTGCCATGTGGATGTTTCTCACCAGTGCCCCAAAAGTACACACCATCATGGTATCTGACCTAGAGTTCGCTCGTCAGTTCTATGAAGGGGTGCTAGGGTTGGCGGCTGCTGAGGTGCCATTGCATTACTACTACAACTATGAGCAGACTCTGGGTGCAACCAGCATTGACCCACTGTATATGTCCCCCAGTTTAGGTGGCCCAGCCACGGCTACCCGTAGCGTGAGTGGTACTGATGGCCTGTGGTACCAACTGAAGAAAAATACCCAGGTTCATGTCATTTCTGGAGCCAGTTTTGGCCAAAAAGATCGCCAACGTCACGTCTGTTTCGATCGCGACTGCTTAGAGCAAGTGCTGATGCGGGTACAAACGCGAGGCATCAAGCACAAAATCCGTCGCGAAAAACCGCTAAACTTTTTAGTCAAAGACTGGGAAGGCCGTGTGATTGAGCTGGCAGAGGTCTCAAACTAGACGCAAGCTTTGGGCAGTTTTGACCAGTTCCCCAAGTTATAGCTATTGGGGGCTTAAGAATTGCTTAAATCCCCCTGAGTATAAATGCTTTCATCCGTTTAACCCTTCACAATAGAAGTTGAAGCTGTGCGATGAAGGGATTACGTGAACGGGGACGAGTTTATTGAACAGATTCAAGATGTGCAGCAGCGGGTGGCAGAACTGGAGCAGAATGCCAGCCAACTGCCATTACCGCAAAAAAGCCGCTTGACAGAATCCTTAGGGAAACTGACTGCATCATTACGAGATTTGCAAGTTGCTGAGGAAGCGATTCGGCTCTTGCTATCTGCTGTACAGCAATCAAGGGATTCGATCATTATTACTGCGGCAGATATAGATCTACCAGGGCCAGAAATTGTCTATGTAAATCCAGCCTTCACTGAAATGACGGGCTATACGAGTGAAGAAGTTTTGGGCCAAACTCCTCGTTTACTCCAAGGCCCAGACACCGATCGCGAGTTGCTGAATGATTTGCGCCAGCATTTGGTGAGCGGAGAACCCTTTCATGGCGAGGCCATCAACTACCATAAGGATGGGACAGAGTATTACGTAGAGTGGAACATTACCCCCATTCGGGATGCTCGGCAAACGATTACGCACTTTGTCGCCATTCAACGAGATATTAGCGATCGCAAGTGCCTAGAGCAAGAACGAGAGCAGTTATTACAACAAGAGCAAGCAGCACGGAATGAGGCAGAAGCCGCCAATCGTACCAAAGACGAGTTTTTGGCGATGCTCTCTCATGAATTGAGAACGCCGCTGACCCCAATTTTGGGCTGGTCTAAGATGCTGCGAACCAAGAGACTACCTGAGACTAAGCGGCAAGAGGCGCTAGATGCGATCGAGCAGAACGCGAAACGTCAAGCGCAACTGGTAGATGATTTGCTGGATCTTTCCCGGATTGTTCAAGGTAAATTGACCCTGAATCTAGCTGCTGTACCGCTCAATGTCCCGATTAGTGCTGCATTAGAAACCGTTCGTTTGTCTATCGAAGCCAAATCTATTCAAGTAGAGGCAAAGCTGAACTCAGCGATCGGGCAAGTTATGGGCGACGCTGGCCGACTGCAACAAGTATTTTGGAATTTGCTTGCGAATGCTATCAAATTTACGCCCAGCAAAGGCCAGATTCGAATAGAGCTAGAACAAGTTGAACAGTATGCTCAAATCACAGTTGCTGACACGGGCCTAGGCATTCATCCTCAGTTCTTACCATTTGTATTTAATCGGTTTCGTCAGCAAGACAGCTCGATTACGCGACAATTCGGGGGCTTAGGATTAGGACTTTCGATCTCTCAGCAGTTGGTAGAAGCACATGGCGGAACTATTACAGCCGACAGCGCCGGAGAAGGACAAGGGGCAACGTTTACTGTGCGACTTCCTCTAAGCCCCACTTCTCTCAGTCCCAATGTTTCTGCTTCTACACCTGCGATGATCCCAACCCAACAGCACTACCACTTATCAGGAACCCAAGTGCTGGTGGTAGATGATGAACCCTTTACTTTGCAGTTCATTACCTTTGTGCTAGAAACAGCTGGGGCCAACGTTACCGCTGTTAACTCTGGCAAAGCTGCCTTACAAGCCCTGAGTCAATCTACTTTGGATGTGTTGGTGAGCGATATTGGGATGCAGGAGATGGATGGCTATGCTTTAATCCAACGGATTCGCTCATCTTCGCAGCCAAATCGAGATCTGCCAGCGATCGCTCTTACCGCTTATGCCACCGAAGATAATCGCCAAAAAGCATTACTAGCGGGATTTCAACAACATTTGGTCAAACCCGTTGAGCCAGAAACTTTAATTACAGCGATCGCCTTAGTCCTGAACAGGTGAACTTGCAGCGCTAGAATTGGCAAGTAGAGCATTACGTGGTTAGAAGCATCTATGTCTGGACATGACATCATCGTAATTGGTACTTCAGCAGGTGGGCTGAAAGCGCTTAGCAAAATTGTGAGTAGCTTGCCTGCTGAACTTGATGCTGTCATTTTTATTGTCCAGCACATTTCAGCCAGTGCGCCTAGCCTGCTGCCCCGAATTCTAGAAGATATAAGTAACTTTTCGGTCAGTCATCCTGAAGACGGAGAAAAAATTCAAAAAAGGCATATTTACGTTGCTTCGCCTGATCATCATTTGTTGGTGAGTCAGGGATACATGCGCGTGGTGCGGGGCCCCCAAGAAAATCGGTTTAGACCCGCGATCGATGCTTTATTCCGCTCAGCGGCTCGTGCCTATGGTCCTAGAGTGGTCGGGGTAATTCTTACAGGCTATCTGGATGATGGCACTGTAGGTCTTCAAGCAGTCAAAAACCGGGGTGGCATTGCCATTGTGCAAGACCCAGAAGAAGCAGAATACTCCAGTATGCCTAGAAGTGCCATGAGGTATGCCAAGGTAGACCACTGCTTACCCTTGGCGGAGATTCCAGCGTTGTTGGTGTCTTTGACGAAAGAACCAGTGGCGGCGGAGAAAGCGTACCCTATCACTCAAGAAATGGAGTTTGAGTCTAAGATTGCTGAACAGCAGATGAATACGTACGAGTTCCTGGAGAATGTTGAGAGCATTGGAACTCGCACCACTTATAGCTGTCCTGAATGTAACGGCAGTATTTGGCAAATCGGCAATGGAGATTTTCTCCGGTTTCGTTGCCATGTTGGGCATGCTTTTACGGCGGATGTCTTTTTATCTGAGCAAACTCAGAATATAGAAAATGCTTTATGGTCAGCTGTTCGAGCCTTAGAAGAAAAGGTAACACTCTCACGCCAAATCGCCCAGCGGATGAAGAATCTAAATCTGCATAAGGCAGCAATGAAATATGAAGATAACGCAGACAATGTAGATAAAGAGGTGTCAACGTTGCGGGAGTTGCTTCTCAATGGCTTTTCTACCAAGCAAACTATAGTCTTTCAAGATGAAGATCTAGAGAAGTGACTGTAATGCGATCGCCCCTGTCCTTATATGTACATTAGCTCCCCTTCCCTATTAGGGAAGGGGCTGGGAGTTAGGTCTTAAGGAGATTTAGACTCAGCACGTCACTTTAGAAATTCAAAGCCACCAGAAGCTAGGACTCCGGCGATCGCGGCAGTAGCGACAGAGGTAATGGCAGTCCCAAACAACCACCAAGCAGCAGTGGCTACGGTTTTCTGGACTTCTTCCGCCTGCTCTTTGGCTTGGTGTTTCACGGCTTTGATCCGCTTTTCAGCTTCCTGTTGCAGCCGTTCGGCGCGATGCAGCACATTATCTCTGGCTGACTCGATTTGATCGACAATCCGGTTGGCTTGCTCCTCAGAGATATCTTTGCGAGAGCTGAGGATAGAGACCAGCGTATCGCGATCGAAGTGGCCGAGGCGATCGCGCAGAGCATCGAATCCTGCTTCCGGGTCATCGAATAGCTTCCGAACATCTCGCTGGATGCCTTCGTAGTTGAGTTCTGGCTGATCTAGGGTGTTGAGGTAGGTGCGGACGCGATCGCTCACGCTGCTAGTGATAGATTGCACGCGGTCTTGGACTTTCTGCGCTTGCTGCGTCACTTGGTCCCGCACAGACTGAACTTGACCCAATACCTGATCCACAATCCGATTAGCATCTTCCTCAGAGATATCCTCTCGCTCTGATAAAAGAGAGACAATGGTATCGCGATCGATCTGGCTTAAGCGATCGCCCAACTGTTCTACACCTGCCCGTGGTTGTTTGATCAAGAGCTGTAGATCGCGTTTGATAGCCTCAGGATTGAGTTCTTCGCGATTTGTGTGCCGGAGATAATCTGCCAATTCTGTGGGAAAATCTCGTAGGCGATCGCGGGTGCGGGTCACTAAACGTTGGGGAGCCCGGACAATCCGCCGAATTCCTTCCTGGACTTGATCAATGGCACGATTCACCTGATCCTCGCTCAGATCTCCGCTTTGGCTAACCAACTTCACCAACGTTTCTCGGTCCACTTGGGAGAGTCGCTGGCGCAGGACAGAAGCCCCTGTCTGAGGATCACTCAAGAGCGTTTGTAGATCTCGCTGAATCCCTTCTGGGTCTAATTCTTCCAGGTTGGTATTCCGCAGATAGTCGGCAATCTGGTTAGTTAGCTGATCCACTTGGGCTCTAGCTTGCTCAGTCAGTTGCTGGGGAGCCTGGAGCAGGCGATCGCGCACCGATTCAAATTGATCCAAGAGTTGATCTACTTGCTCTGGGTTAATGTCTTGGCGTTGCGACAATGCTTGCCGTAAGGTATCGCGATTCAACTGCCCCAGCCCAGTTTGTAGCGCCTGGGAGCCTGCTTCCGGTGCATTGAGCAACGTCTGGAAGGTTTGCTGGATCGCATCTGGGGTAAATTCGCCAGGATTAGTTTCGCGCAGGTAGGATTCTACTCGTTGGCGGAAGTCGCTGGTTTGCGTTTGCAGTTGGTTCCAGGTGGCTTCTGACTCATTCAAGAAGCGATCGCGCACATTCATCAGTTCGGTACGAATCTGCTCTGCTTCTTCTTGGCTGAGGTCTTGCTGCCCTGCCATCAGCATTTGCATCAGCGTATCGCGATCGAACTGGAGTAAGCGATTGCCCAAGGTTTCATAACTGGCTTCAGGGTCGGCCAAAAGTGCAGTAAAGTCTTGCTGAATTCTCTCGGCACTCAAAGCTTCTTTAGGGGCAGAACTGAGGTAGGTTTCTACCTGTTGCCGCAATTCCTGCGATCGCTCCTGCTCCTCTGCGACCCGCACAGTGTCTAACACTTCCTGCCGAACCACTTCGACTTCATCGGCAATATCATTCACCTGCTCTGGTGTAATCCCATCCCGACGAGTCAGAACTTCCACAAAATAGCCCCGATTGAGCGGCTCTAATTGCTGCCGTACCGCTCTAGCATCGGCGTTGGGGTCGTAAAGTACCTCGCGGAATCCGCGATCGAGACCGTTGGCACTGAGATACCAAAAAGGAGAATTGAGCAGGTAATTTTCAATATCGGTGCGAATGGGTGAGAACGAGCTAGTTTGCTTCACCGCTCCCAGTGCTTGACTTGCCTGTTCTCCCAAAGTCTGTTGGAAGGAACCCAACTGCTCTGTAATCTTCTGCAAGTCGAGATCAGAGAGATCTACTCGCTGAGCCAAAGTAGAGACGAGGGAACCCAGACCCAGTTGCAAGGCGCGATCGCGTAAACTGGCTCCCTGCTTGTCTTGGCTTTGTCCATCCCCCTGCCCATTGCTTAGTAATTGATTGCCAATCAAATCAGTTAAGCGCTCCCGCAACTTACCGCTTCTGAGTTCCTCTGGTGTCGCGGATTGAACAATACTGAGGAGATCAGGAGCAGCGGTTAAATTAGTGGCTGCATCAGTTGCTGCGCTAGTGGCTGCATTGGTCACGGAACTGGCAGCGGATTGCAGATTAGGATTCTCTAGTAGCCCTAAGACCTGGCTGGAAATGTCCTTGAAGTCAGCTTGTGGCAGTTGCAGCTTGGTGACATAATCTTGTAAATTCTCGCGCAGGCGATCGGGTTCTAACACCGATTGCAATTCTTTTCTGACTGCTCCCACCGACGCTTCTACGGTATTAGCGATTTGGCTAGTAGCTGCTTGACCACTCAGAGCTGTGGCTACGGTTGCTGCCACCCCTTGCAAGCCAGAACTAGCCGTACTACCCACTGCCCCGATCAACGACCCAACGGCGCGAGAACCCGTCCAGAAGAGGAGCAGGAAATAGACTGACCAGATCACCACACTGACGATCGCACCCAGGCTACTTTCGTGAATTAGCGTCAGCTTAACCGCGAGAAAACAGGCCGTAAAGAGAGCCGTATTCACGATCAAGATCGTTCCAGCGCCAACTTTTGCCTCAACCCGACGAATTTTCTTCCCCCAACCGTTAGCATCGCTGTCTAGAGCATCAGCAGCACCTGAGATGCCAGCAGCGATGGATAAGTTGGTGAGCACCAATTGGAAGGCAAATGCCATTACCACCCCAGCAATCAGCGCGATGAAAAACTGAGGCCCTGAAAGGAACGCCAAAGTTGAAGATTCTACAGGGATAGCTGCTTGAGCAACCCAAATATGTTGAAACATAGTTTTTCCTTTTTGCTAGCCTTTCCTTTTTGCAAACCTTTGCAAATCGGGAATCCACCAACTTGTAAGCCTCTACTCAAAAACGGTCCTGCTGATACCAGGGTTGACCTACAGCAGGCCTATGGCAGAGTTAACAGTGGTGAACAAAGTAAATGAAGCAAAGTGGCTTTGCCTGCTGCATCTCGGAACTATTTTGCTGCTAGAAAACAGCAGGCGATCGCCACTTTTATCCCTTGTTTACCTACCCAACTTAGTGGCAATTAGTAAGTTCACCCTCTATCAAAAGAGGGGCGCAAGAGGATTGTAGGAAAAGCGAAGTAGTAGGAACACCTGCTCAAAATATAAGAAATCAGCAAAACAGCGATCGCTTATCGGGCTGCGCTGATCTCTCGGTTGCCCATTAGGGTTTGCACCGCAGTTGTGACCTCTGGTACTGCTAGCGCTAACGAAGCCAGCGAACACAGCGTTGCCACTTGGCAGTACTCACAAAATGCTTTGTTCTCGCTCCACTCTTCGCGAGCTAGCTCGGCTGCCACCAGCGTGTCAATTAAAATCTTGGCTCCCATCGCAATTGGCAGGAGCGGGTTCTCCTTGGCTCGGTTTTGACCTCCTGCTGATGCTAACCAAGCGGTAATGCCATAGTTAACTAGCTTGACACTCCCACGGCTAAAGCACGTGGGATTCTTGGCTCTACGAAACCACTTAACCTAGAGTCCTTGCGTCATCTAGGCCAGAGGTGGGATTCTCCCCAAGCGTTACTTCGGGTATGCCCTACCC